>CAZRHX010000197.1:0-3410 GCA_964599855.1 uncultured Tissierella sp.
TGCCCATAGTTATTACGGGACTAAGACCAGGTGAAAAACTTTATGAAGAACTACTCCTAGACGAAGAGGGAATATCTGAAACCAAACATGATAAAATATTCATAGGACAACCAACCTTTACGGACTATAAATTGCTTCTAAGATCCATAGAAGAGGCTGATAAGATAATTAAAAATGGAACTGATGAAGATATTAAAGAATATGTGAAGACCATGGTACCTAACTACAAGGAGCCAGAAGAGGAAAAGTCAGTCGCGTTATAGGGTCCTGTCGTTCCGAAGGTAGTAGGAATCCTGGTTCGAAAATACTGTCATTCTGAACGTAGGAAAGTGGTATAATGTTATTGGACAGACACCTTAATGACTAAACTTAAAGGGGGAATCATTATGCCACGAAAAGAAAGAAGAACTTATACAAAAGAATTTAAGTTAGATGTAGTATCCAAAAAGATAAATAATATATATAGAACAAAGGAAATATGTGAAAAATATGATGTTGATAGACAAACCTTATGTCGTTGGGTTAATGAATACAAAAAAGGTGGCGAATCAGCATTTGACTCTAAAGCTGTTCTTGAAGGTAATGAACTTAGGGAGTTAAAAGACAGACTAAAACACCTTGAAATGGAGAACGATATATTAAAAAAAGCCGAAGCATACTTTGCTCGACACAAGCAGACAAAATAGACTTTGCAATTAAATTTCTGGCACAATACCCAGTTTGCAAAGTATGCGAAATATTAAGAATCAGTAGATCTTCATATTATTATAGAAAGAATAATCCACCTAAGGATGCATATACAAAAGAAGCAATGCAGTCAGTAATTGACATGTTTTATGATCATCACGGGTCATTCGGTAGAAGAACTCTTAAAGTGCTGTTAGAAAGAGAAGGTATTAGCTTTTCGGAGTGGAAGATTTCTAGAATAATGAAAATTAATGGACTTATATCAAAGTACGAGGTTAAGAAAGCTAAGAACGTCTATACAAGTAAAAATACCAAAAAGTTCATTAAAGATAATATCTATTCAACATTAACAGAAGAAGAAAAGAAGAAAGAAATATGGTCAACAGACTTTACTGAAGAAAAGGTTGGAGGTAAAAGAATATATACTTGTGGGATAAAATCAATTAATAGTAAAGTAATGGTAGGATTAAAGATTTCTACAAAACTATCATCAAAACTAGCTATAGAGACCCTAGTAGAGGCTATAAAAGGCTTTGGGATTCCTGATATGATACTAACAGACCGTGGTTCACAATTTGTTAGTAAATCCTTTCAAGACACTTTAGAGGAATATGGAATCATACATTCTATGTCACGACCACATCATGCTGTTGACAACTGTTTTATAGAGACACTTTGGAGATCAATAAAAACAGAGATAGGTCCTGTGAAAAACTATACTTTGGAAGAATATAGTATGATAATGCATTATTTTAGGGATTATTATAATCATAGAAGACTCATAGTTCTTTGAACTATAAGGCACCTATAACTATAAATATATAGAAATGTAATTAAAAATAAAGATTATTGTTCCAAAGTATTGTACCATTCACCAGTGAGGAATCTTGGGTTTAAGGATGAAAATAAACACAGATAGATTCCCAATAAGAATGAGCTGACCTCCTATTAGTTAGACTAAAACTCTAACTAATAGGAGGTCAGTTTTAATTTGGGAGAATATAGTTTTGAACTTAAAATGGAAGTAGTAAAAGCATACCTAAATGAAGAAGGTGGTTATAGATATATTGCTAAAAAGTTTAATATACCAGTACAAAAAACTATTGAAGATTGGGTGGTTAATTACAGAGAGTTCGGAAAAGAAGGATTGCTTCGAAAGAGACAAAATATAAAATATACTTTAGAATTCAAGTTAGAAGTGGTAGAGTATTACTTAACAACAGAGATCTCTTACAAGGATTTAGCATTGAAATTAGGTATTAACAATCCATCATTAATTACATCTTGGGTATCTAAATTTCGTAATGAAGGTGTAGAAGGTCTCTCTAAATCGAAAGGACGGCCATCTAAAATGAAACCTAAAAAAGAAATGGTTGCAGATAATAATATTGAAATTGATGTTAGTCTCAGTGAATCTGAACGTGTTAAAGAACTAGAAAAGCAAGTAAGTTATCTACAAATAGAGAATGTATATTTAAAAGAATTGAGGAGGTTACGACTCGAGGAAACTTGGGAAACGAAAACACAGTAAGAATCATCTCCAACCCCGAGGTCATTCAAGTTAAAAGAGATTCTTGCTGTGTTAAAATTTCCAAAATCAACTTATATGTATTGGCAAAAGAGATTCGATAGGGAAAACCAGATAAAGAAATCGAAGAAGAAATTTTATCAATTAGAAAAGAGCACAAAGATTATGGATATAGAAGAATTCATAAAGAGTTAATAAATAGAGGCATTATAATAAATAAAAAGAAAGTGCAAAGAATCGTTCAGAAACTTAAGATCAAAGTGACATCTTTTAGCCGTAAGAGTAGGAAATATAGCTCTTACAAAGGTAAAGTAGGAGAAGTTGCACCAAATAAAATAAAACGAGGATTCAATACAAATGTTGTACATCAAAAGATAACAACTGATACAACAGAATTTAAGTACTATGAAAAAGATCAAAATAGTGTAATTCAAATAAAGAAACTGTATTTAGATCCATTTATGGACATGTACAATCGGGAGATAATAAGTTATGGAATATCGAAAAGACCATCAGCAGAAAATATCATGAGAGCATTAAGACAGGCAATAGGGGTAACAAATAACTGTAAATACACAAGAACATTTCATTCGGATCGGGGCTGGGCATATCAGATGAAAGCATATGTAAAGGAATTAAAAGATAATAAAATATATCAGAGCATGTCAAGAAAGGACAACTGCATAGATAATTCACCAATGGAAAACTTTTTTGGCGGTTTAAAACAAGAAATGTATTATGGATTTATATATCATAGTAATGAAGAGCTTAAAACTGCAATTGAAGAATATATAGAATATTACAATGAAAAACGAATCAAAGAAAAATTAGGCTGGATAAGTCCTATGGATTATAGAGAATTAAATGCTGTAGCCTAACAATTATCTTATATTGAAAGATGGCTATCAATATAAGAAGAAACAAGTAGATACAGCAATCTACAAACAAAAAATCAGAGTGGAGATAATCTTATAAATCTCTACTCTGAAAAAAAGTCTAATTTTTGGGGTCACCTTAGAATCTATCTATTTTTTAATAGGAAAGTTCTACTTTTCCTATTAAATAAAAAAAGGCATCCAAAATATTTTTTTGCATGCCAAATAAATCTAATACTAAATTAGATTATTTTTTGTATTCGTAACCCTATGTGGTAGGATGGTTGTCGTAGAGTAAAAATAGTATATAATAGAAATAC
>CAZRHX010000198.1:0-3391 GCA_964599855.1 uncultured Tissierella sp.
CTTCATTACCATAAATAAAAATGAAGAAGACTATCTTCCTTCAACTATGTACAATGATTATGCTAAAAACAGTGAACTCTCTAACTGGGAATCACAAAGCACCATAGGAGTAGATACACCAACAGGACAAAGGTATATAGGGGACAGGAGTGAAGAATATAAGATTTTATTATTTGTAAGAGAATCTAGGCAAGAGTATGGTCAAGCATCACCATATATATTTTTAGGGAATGCTAGATATTTTTCCCATAGAGCTAGTCATCCTATAGAAATAGTATGGAAAATGGACCATCCTATACCTGAAAAGATCATAAGAGAATCTAGTTTAAGAGTAGTTAATTAGAGGGAGTTTTATGATATAATAAATTAATTACTATTAGGAGTGATATATTGCTTTACCAAAATCCTAAATATAGAAAAATAAAGAGAAGTTGTATACTATTAGTCTCCTGTGGAAATTGTAAAAAGGAGATTGTTAAATATCAAAAGTTAGGCAAGGGAAATATACTTAGAATGTATGTGGACAGGATTATAGAAGCAAATATAAAACTTTCTAGAGACCTTATTTGTCCTGATTGTGAGAAGATACTGGGAAGACGAGTTATTTTAAAAAAAGAAGGCAGAGAATTTTTCAAGATGATTCGAAGTAGCTTCAATACTAGGAAAATACAATAGATAATAGAAAGTATAATAATAAGATAGCTTATAGATAATAAAAAGATATTGCAAATCTTTCTAATACTTATAAGCTACTTCTAAAGACCTTTTAATCTGGGATTACATATACATCAACATGTTTTATTAGATCAAACTCATCTTCTATTTTGTCATGAACATTATTTGCTATAAGTTGTCCTTCTTTTAATGTTTTATTAGCATCTGCAATAATTTTTACATTGACATAGACTACATTACCAAACATTCTGGTTTTCATACTTTTGACTTTCATTACTCCTTCTTGATTTACTACTAAATCTTTTATCTCATCTTCTAACTCACTATCACAAGATTTGTCCACCATTTTATCAATTGCATCTTTAAAGATTTCTGTAGCTGCCTTTATTATAAATATACTGATAAGAACACTGGCTATAGGATCTAATATTGGGAAGCCCATTCTTGCACCTAAAATACCTATAAAAGCACCTATAGATGATAGTGCATCTGATCTATGATGCCAGGCGTCTGCTAAAAGTGCACCAGAGTTTATTTTTTTAGCATTCTTTTTTGTATATCTGTACATAAGTTCTTTAACGATTATTGATATAATGGCTGATATTAAAGCTAAAGCTCCAGGAATAGATAGCTTACCATAATCCCTCGATATGATTTTGTTTAAACCAACTTGTCCTATTCCCAAAGCAGTAATTATTAGGACCACAGATAGTATAATGGCTGCTACATTTTCTAGTCTTTCGTGTCCATATGGATGCTCTTCATCGGCTTCTTTGTTGGCCATCTTTATGCCTATCATCACACCTACAGTACTTAAGACATCAGATGCTGAATGTACTGCATCGGATATCATGGCACTTGAAGATGCAATAATTCCTGCAAATAATTTTAATATAGCTAGAAGAATATTTATTACTATACTCCTTTTTGAGACCTTAAATGCGATTTGTTCTGCACTAGTAATTGAGCTGTTCTTATTCATTTTTCAACCTCCTAAGCTAAAGTAGCTACATTAACTAGTAATATAGTATTATCCTCCAAGATGCAAAAAAATACACCTGGAATAGTATTTAATAATCTACTGTTCCACAGATGTTTTAATCAAATTAAATCTTTCTTGTCTATAGAGACCCTATTACTTAAATTTAATCAATGACTGCTCAGTTTTATATATAAGCACATGAGTGAATTTGTTTATATCAGGCACATTATAATAGATTTCCAAATTTATGTCAAGAATTTATTAGTAATAATTAAATGATAAAAGATTTTACTTTTAAAAACTTTTCTTTAATATGATATAATAAATAAAAAGGGGAGATGAAATGAAAGAGTTAATAGAAGTTCAAGTAGATATAAAAGCTCCTATAGAACTTGTTTGGAGATGCTTTACTGAGCCTGAACATATAGTGAATTGGTATTATTCAATGGATAATTGGCATACTCCAAGAGCTATAAATGATTTAAGTGAAAATGGTAAATTTAAGTACCGTATGGAGTCAAAAGATGGGAGTATGGGATTTGACTTTACTGGTAGAAATATAAAGATTGATAAACATGAACTTATAAGATATCTACTAGAAGATGGCAGAAGGGTGGATGTAAAGTTTAAAACAGAAGATGGAAAAGTTATTGTTTCAGAAGATTTTGAAGCCCAATCAGACCATACTATCCATATTGAAAAGGATACATGGCAAAAAACATTAGACAATTTTAAATTTTATGTAGAAAACCAGAATAAAAAGATTAGCTAAGAGATAGCTAGTCTTTTTATTTTACCTATAAATATAAGTATTGATTTTTTATTCATTGAGAGATAAGATAATTAGATGGTTTTAATTTGGAAAGGGGAATAAAATGAGTATATTAACGGTAACAAACTTGAGTCATAGCTATGGCGGTAGGGAAATATTAAAAGATGTTTCTTTTAGGTTGCTAAAAGGGGAACATGTAGGACTTATAGGGGCGAATGGTGAAGGAAAGTCTTCATTTATGAATATAATAACTGGAAAGTTACAAGCAGATGAAGGTGATATAGAATGGGCTAAGAGGGTAAGAGTAGGCTACTTAGATCAACATACTGTGTTGGAAAAGGGTTCAACTATAAGGGATATTCTTAGAGATGCCTTTAAATATCTATTTGATCTGGAAGAAGAGATACAGGATATATATATGAAAATGGGTGATGTAGGAGAAGATGAGCTAAGTAGTTTACTTGAAGATGTGGGAAGCATTCAAGATATATTGGATCACAATGACTTTTATATAGTGGACTCTAAGGTTGAGGAAATTGCCAAAGGTCTTGGCTTGGATGAGATTGGACTAGATCAGGATGTTCATGATTTAAGTGGAGGACAGAGGACTAAGGTGCTTTTGGCAAAGCTCTTACTTGAAAAGCCTGACATTCTTATGTTGGATGAGCCCACCAACTATTTAGATGAAGAACATATAGTGTGGTTAAATAGGTATTTGCATGAATATGAAAATGCCTTTTTACTTATATCTCATGATATCCCATTTTTAAATAGTGTAATAAATCTCATATATCATATTGAAGATAAAGAGCTCACCCGTTATATTGGAGATTATGATGAGTTTTTGAAAGGACATGAAGCCAAGAAACTTCAAGTTGAAGCGGCTTACAAAAGACAGCAACAGGAGATAGCTAAATTAGAAGATTTTGTGGCTAGAAACAAGGCTAGAGCTGCAACTAGTA
>CAZRHX010000199.1:0-3388 GCA_964599855.1 uncultured Tissierella sp.
GATTATAGTTGGCTTATCATTAGTCTTTGGGCTTGGTTTAAATCAAGTTCCAGCTGCCACAGAGGCTTTCCCAGACTTCTTTAAGCTTGTATTTGGAGGTTCTCCTATAGTTATAGCTTGTTTGGTTTCGGTTATATTAAACATCCTAATTCCAGAAAAAAAAGCAATTCATAATATTTAAGTTATATATAAAAAATAAAGGGTAAACATGTAAAAGGAAGGAGTTGCATATATATGGCAAAGTCAAAAGAAATAACTTTTGAGTCTTTAAGAAAATTTAACGGAATTATGGGAGTGCTTCACCTCTTACAAGCTAGTCTTATGCTTGGATTTGCAATTTTTATTGATAAAATAGCTGATTTTAAAATACCAGTGAGATCATATTTTTTATCATTCGACCAAACTCAAATGAGACTTGTTACTGAAACAAAGGAGCTATTTGATGTTCCATTTGGAATTATGGTTTCTATTTTTTTGTTTTTATCAGCACTAGCACACTTTATTATTGTAAGTCCATGGGGCAATAAAATCTACAATAGAGACCTACAAAGAGGAATGAATAAATTTAGATGGTATGAATATGCACTGAGTTCATCTTTAATGATAGTTGCAATAGCCTTATTGTTTGGAGTATATGATATTGGATCATTGATTTTAATATTTGTATTAAATGCTTCTATGAACCTGTTTGGTCTAGATATGGAAGAAATCAATGAAGGTAAAGAAAAGGTGAACTGGAAACCTTTTATATTTGGAAGTATAGCAGGTATAGGACCTTGGATAGTTATAATTCTATATGCATTTGGAAACTCAGACCCTTCTGAAGTTCCATGGTTTGTATATGCTTTAGCTGGATCATACTTTGCATTCTTTAACCTCTTCCCTGTAAACATGGTATTACAATACAAAAAAGTTGGTAAATGGAAAAATTATCTATACGGAGAAAGAGGATACATTATATTAAGTCTTGTTGCAAAATCAGTTCTTGCATGGATTGCATTTGCAGGAGTTATGCAGCCTATGTAATAAAAACAAATAATACAGAATAAAAAAGTTATATCAAATAGGATCTAGAGATTTTATTTGATATAAGTTTTTTAAAATTATATAATTAAATGGATTATCAAGAAAAAATATAAATATAGGAGAATTGATTTGAAAAAGATATTATCATTATTACTAATAATATTACTGAGCTTTACACTTATCTCTTGTGATTCAATAGATAAAATCATAGGTGAAGAAGAGACAAGGCTTGTAGATGAAGAGTTAGAAACTATAGACAAAGATGGTCATTTTACAAGTAAAGAAGATGTTTCATTATACTTATATACTTATGGAAGCTTACCTGAAAACTTTATTACAAAAAAAGAAGCTATAGCACTTGGTTGGCAATCCAACAAAGGGAATCTCTGGGATGTGACTGAAAAGAAAAGTATAGGCGGAGATAGATTTGGTAATAGAGAGGGAAGACTTCCTAAAAAAGAAACTAGGCAGTACTTTGAATGTGACATAAACTATGAAGGTGGTTATAGGGGCCCAGAAAGAATAGTATATTCAGATGATGGTCTTATATACTATAGTAAGGACCACTATGACACTTTTACTTTATTATATGGGGATGAATAAAATGAGGAAAATAATATTAGATGGAAACTATATGAATACAAAAGAAGCTACACACCTATACTTAAGGCGGAAACTACAGATATGCGCTTATTATGGTAACAATCTGGATGCACTTTGGGATGCCCTAAGTGTTCATAGTGAAGCTCTTTTAATAGAATTTATAAATAAAAACAAATTAATAGAATCACTAGGAGACTATGGAAGAGACTTGATAGATTTATTTAAAGAGATAGAAGATGAAAATTCAAATGTACATTTCATTTTGAAAAATATATTTTAAAAGCATAAGAAAACCTTAAAATCTTTAAAAGATTTTAAGGTTTTTTCTACAATATATAAACTTCTAGGTCTTGGCTAAACTCCATACTTACTTTTTTAAACTCTTCTATATTTCTGGTCATTTTTTTAATTTCTTCACTATAAACTTGTATATTAGCTGATGCTTCTTCAGAAGAGGCTGAGTTTTCTTCTGCAATTGCAGCTAATGATTCTATATTTTGAGAAATAGAGTCCATATTGTTTGCCTCGGTGTTAAGCTCATTTATCAAGCTTGCTATAAGAAGAGTTACTTTTTCTATAGAATTTATAGATACAATATTTTCTTCGGTTATAGAATTCAGCTTTTTATTTTCACTTTCAAGTATATTGTATTGGTCTGATATGTCCCCTACAAGTGTGTCTATATTTAAAATAAATGATTCCAAATTACTATTGATAGTTTTAACCGCATCCTTAGAACCTTCAGCAAGGGTTCTTATCTCCGAAGCTACTACATCAAAACCTCTACCGTGCTCTCCGGCACGAGCTGCTTCAATGCTTGCATTAAGGGCCAAAAGATTTGTCTGTTCAGATATTTTTTCAACAGTATCTACTATAGTTCGAACTTCCTGAGCTCTTTTTTGTAAATCATTACCCTTTGTTCTTACTCCAGAAAACTGTTCTAATACCTGATTTAAACTATTAGAAGTAGACTTTAAATCTTCAAAACCTTTGCTTATAGTTTCTACAGAAAACTCTAAATCTGCTTTTCCTTCATTTTCTTCTTTAACGACTTTGTTTAAAGAAGTTATAGAATTATTTAAAGAGATAGCCACTTCTTCAGTTTCATAGGCTTGGCTAGTTGCACCATCGGCGACTTGATCTACAACAGCTGACATATCGTTTGAAGTTTCGCTCATAGTTTTAGAGATTTCGGCAAACTTATCAGCAAATACATTTAGCTCATCAATGGTACCCTTGTGCCCTACAAAGTCTGTCTTTATTGATTCTTTGATTTCTCTTAATTTTTCATTTATATCTTCAAAGAAATCATTGGTACTAATATTGTGTATCAATGAAAAATCCTTATCCCTTAGTTCATCTAAATAACTATCAATATATTTTAAAGGTTTAAACAATCCCTTACTAATAAAAAATGGTATAGCAGATGAAAGTATTAAAACACTAACTATAGAAACACTCTGTGGTGCAAATCTAAATAGAAGTGTGCTTGGTATTCCTACAAAGGCTAGGGATGCAAGAGCTATTTTTCCTTCCATATTATTTATAAATCCCAATGATAAAGCGTTATTTAATATAAATTTCTTTTTATAATAAATCTCTTCTGGAAATGTGATAGCAAGCTTTAGAAAATCATCTGTTTTCTCTAAAGTTTCGACTTCAATATCTTCCTTAAAATACTTAGCTGCTCCCTCTAACATACCGTGAAAATAAGAAAACATTCCTCTAGACGAAGAATATGTCATATGTGCTGTATATT
>CAZRHX010000200.1:0-3375 GCA_964599855.1 uncultured Tissierella sp.
TTATTTTAGTTGTAGTTTCGATTTGGGGATTTGGAGAAGATGAATGGGGTGCTAGATCTTGGCTTAGTATTGGTCCTATAGTATTCCAACCATCGGAGTTTGTAAAGATAGGCCTTATTATTTCTCTTGCAAAACTTATAGACAATCACAAAGATTCTATAAATGAGCCTCTTACTTTACTTAAAATATTAATTTTTGTAAGTCCTCCTGTACTGCTTATACTAAGGCAACCTGATGTAGGTACTGCAATAGTCATAGTATTCTTTGTTGCTCTTATGATGTTTACAGCGGGTCTTAGAGTCAGATATATAGGATATGCTGTTGCTAGTGCCCTAGCAGCTCTTCCAGTTTTATGGTTTAATCTTGGAGATTATCAAAAAGATAGATTATTTGACTTTTTGCAACCTGAAAGAAATATAAAAGGTTCTGGCTATCAAGTGGTTCAAAGTAAGATTGCAATAGGTTCTGGAAAGATATTTGGACGGGGACTTTTTAAAGGTGTACAAACTCAGCTAAACTTTATTCCAGAAAAACAAACTGACTTCATTTTTCCAGTATTGGTTGAAGAGTTTGGATTTTTAGGAGGTATAACCGTCTTACTTGTCTATCTTGTATTTTTACATAGACTTGTAAGTATAGCTAAAAACACAGATGCTGTCTTTGGTTCTACCATGATAGTAGGTATAATAGGAATGTTTTTATTTCACATATGGGAAAATATCGCAATGACTATGGGCATGATGCCAGTGACTGGGATCCCACTTCCCTTTATAAGTCATGGAGGTACTTTCCTTCTAACTAATATGATCTGTATAGGAATAGCTTTAGGCGTAGGAATGCATAGAGAAGGTCTTAAATTTTAAGATCTATAAGTATGTATCTTTTGTAAAAAAGATCTAGAAATTTTTCTCTAGATCTTTTTTTATTTGTTTTTATATAATATACTATTCAACATCAAACTCTACTTGGTTTTTATTTACTATATCTTCCTCAATTTCTTTTTCTTTCAAGAAACACCTTCTACAGAGAGGCTCATATTCTCTTGTAGCTCCTATAACCACTCTTTGTTTAGCTCTTATCTTTCTATGACTTACCCATGCATCAGTGCCACAATTTACACATACTGCATGATGTTTATAAAGATAATCTGAAATTGGCATTAGTTCCTTTAATATTTCAAAAGGTTCTCCTTCAAAATCCATATCAAGTCCAGCTAGTATAATTGTGATATCATCTTTTAAGAATCTTTGAATCATTTTTACTATATCTTCTTTTTTCCCAACTAAAAACTGTACTTCATCTATTCCTATTACAGATGGATTTTCTTCCTCTACACATTTTTTTATATCTTCTATTGTATCTACAAGAATGGCTTTTATGATTGTATTGTCATGAGTTTTTATTTCAGAACTATCATATCTTGTATCTATAGCTGGTTTAAAAGCTAAGGTGCTATAACCTGCTATGGCAAATCTCTTCATATCTTTCTCTAAACTGGAAGTCTTACCTGAAAACATAGACCCAGTATGAACTATAAGTTTTCCCTTATACTGATGCATGCAATTTCCTCCTCAATAATAATCAACCCGTTTATTTGATTGTTCTTTTCCTTTCTTACTATACTTTGCTTTTCTTTCCATAAAAAACACCTCCAACTAGTCAGCCTAATTTAAATTAGGCTGACTAGTTTGGAAGTATCATATCCTTTTGAGCTTCCTATTATTTATTATTTATATTCAACTATCTCTATTTTTTCCATAACCACATCTTCTTTAGGTTTATCATTTGGACCTGTCTTAACATTTGCTATTTCATCTACTACATCCATACCTTCAAATACTTGACCAAATACTGCATGCTTAAAGTCAAGATGAGGTGTTCCCCCAAATTCTTCATAAGCTTTTACCACATCCTCTGAAAACCCGCTATCTTTTCCAGCTTTTCTCATCTGTTTTATAAGTCCAGAATCTACTTTATCATTTTGCACTATGAAAAACTGACTACCATTAGTGTTAGGCCCTGCATTTGCCATAGAAAGTGAGCCTCTTAGATTATGATATTCCGGATGAAATTCATCTTCAAAAGAGCTTCCCCAAATACTTTTTCCACCTCTGCCAGTTCCATCAGGGTCTCCTCCTTGAATCATAAAGTCTTTCATAACTCTGTGGAAAGTGACTCCATCGTAATATCCATTTTGTGCGTGTGTTTTAAAGTTTTCTACTGCCTTTGCCGAAGCTTCAGGAAACAATCTCACTTTTATATCTCCATGATTTGTTTTTATTACGGCTATCTCTTCTCCTACTTCTGGTTTTTTAATTTGATTTAAATTCATTTCTATTCCCCCTATATTTTTTTATCTTTTACTTGGCGAGTAGATCCTAAGTAAAAGTATTGTAATGAACAAAATAATATAACTCTTTTGTTCATAGTATACTATGGATTCTAATTTATTCTTTTTCTATCATGGAATCATTTAATATTACTTCATGTATGCCTTCAATTTTATATAAATCTCTTAGTAAGTTTTCTATATCTAAATCTTTTGGAAATTTCAAAGTAAAAACTACTTCTTCTTTTAAATATTTTTTTACTTCTATAGCATATATAGCTATATTTATAATGCTTATATTATGAGCCCCAAAGTTTGTACCTATCTCACCTATGAATCCAGGTCTAGTCTTTCCTATAATAGTAATATTTTTATAGTTTTTCCTACTCATCAGTCTTTCAAACGAAGTTATTTTCCTTAAAAATATTAAAACTATTGCGGTTACAATTACAGCTCCTAAGTAGAATCCATTTCCTACTGCAAGACCTATTGCTGAACATACCCAAATACTAGCTGCTGTCGTTAATCCCTCAACATTTGTACCTGTTCTAAGGATAGTCCCAGCGCCTAAGAATCCAACCCCACTTACTACTTGTGAAGCTATTCTAGAGTTATCCGCATCTGGACCCATGTTCATAGACACAAGCATTAAAAGTGTTGAACCAACAGTAACTAGTACATGAGTTCTAAAACCCGCTGGTCTATTGTGAGTTTCTCTTTCAAATCCAACTGCTCCACCTAGTATAGCCGATGCCAACAATCTTATTATTATGATATAACTACCACTCATATCTATATTAATATTAATCCCTATCACCCTCTATCTATATTTTAAAACTATTATTATATAGTATTTACTCTTCTGAAAAATCAAGCTTATTATAAATATCTTTTTTCATTAATATTATAAAAAAGATTGGTAATATTATTCCTTTTATAATACTTGTTATGCTTATACTCCACCATATTCCATTTAAACCTAAGATAGTATAAGTGGAAAGAATAATTGCAATTGGTATTCTAAGGGCATTAAAAACTATACTTAC
>CAZRHX010000201.1:0-3357 GCA_964599855.1 uncultured Tissierella sp.
AATAGATAAAAATATAATAACAGTAGAGGACCCAGTAGAATATAAACTAGATGGAGTAAATCAAGTTCAAGTAAATGCTAAAGCTGGAATGAGCTTTGCATCAGGTCTTCGTTCTATATTGAGACAGGACCCAGATATAATTATGATAGGTGAGATAAGAGATGTTGAAACTGCAGATATAGCCATAAGAGCATCTATAACAGGTCACCTTGTATTATCAACGCTTCATACAAATGATAGTCCATCTACAGTTGCACGACTTATTGATATGGGGATAGAACATTATTTAGTCTCTTCTTCAATTACAGGAGTATTATCTCAAAGACTATTAAAAGTTCTTTGTAATGATTGTAAAACAGCATATAAAGCAAGTGACAGAGAAAAAGAAATTTTAGGAGTAAATAGTTGTGAGGATTTAACACTATATTCTCCTAAAGGATGTAACTCTTGTAACAATGGATTTAAAGGAAGAGTAGCAATACATGAAATAATGTCAATGGAAGAAAATGTAAAAAGCAAGATTACTGAAGATATTGATATTAAGGCTATAAAAGATGAAGCTCTAAAAAATGGTATGGGAACTTTATTTAAAGAAGCTAAAACTTTAGTTTTAAAGGGTGAAACTTCTATCTCAGAAGCTCTGAAGATAGGACTGACAGATTGATAGGAGGAATTTAATGGAATTGATAGAACTATTAAAATTAGGAATGGAAAAAAAAGCTTCAGATATTCATATAACAGTTGGTTTACCACCCATAGTTAGGGTAAATGGTGAATTATATCCACTTGATAAACCAGCACTTATGCCTGAAGATACTGAGAAAATGGTATTTAATGTTTTAACAGAAGAAATGATTTCAGATATAGAAAAAGACGGAGAAATAGACTTGTCTTTTTCATCTCCAGGGATTGGAAGATATAGAATAAATGCTTTCAAGCAGAGAAATAGCTATGGAATGGCTCTGAGAATTATTCCAATGGAAATACCATCTATGGACAAACTAAATCTTCCGAATGCTATAAGAAATTTATCGACACTGAAGAGAGGACTTATATTGGTAACAGGTCCGACAGGAAGTGGTAAATCTACTACTCTTGCATCGTTGATAGATAAGATAAACAAAGAAAGAAGTTGCCATATATTGACATTAGAAGATCCTATAGAATATCTTCACAAACACAATAAATCTATATTAAATCAAAGAGAGATAGGAAAAGATTCTAAAAGTTTTACTGCTGCATTAAGAGCTTCTTTAAGACAGGATCCAGATGTTATCTTAGTAGGAGAGATGAGAGATTTAGAAACTATATCAATAGCACTAACTGCTGCTGAAACAGGTCACCTTGTACTCTCAACTTTACATACATCAGGTGCTGCTAAAACTATAGATAGAATTATAGATGTATTTCCACCTCATCAACAACAGCAGATAAGAGTTCAGATTTCATCTGTACTTCAATGTGTTATATCTCAACAACTACTTCCTAGAAAGAAAAAGGATGGAAGGATAGCAGCTTTTGAAATAATGATGATGACATCAGCTATTAGAAATCTTATAAGAGAAGATAAAATTCATCAAATAGATACATCGATACTTACAGGTGCAAGTCTTGGTATGACTACCATGGATAACAGTATTTTAAGTATATATAAGAATGGCTTCATAGATAGAGAAATTGCAATAAAGAATGCAATAAATGAAGATTATATAAAAAAATATATAAGATAAAGGAGGAGACTATGTTATACAAATATAAGGCAGTTAGTGTCGGTGGAGAAGTGGTAGAAGGCTTTTTTGAATCATCAAATGAAGAAGAAGTAGAATTAATGCTTAAAGAAAAAAAGTTTATTCCGATATATATAAGGAAAGATATGGAAAAATCTTCTCAGGTAGAACTTTTTACAAAGAAAGTAAAGAAAAGAGATTTAGCAATATTTTGTAGACAATTTTATACCATGATAAATGCTGGTATATCTATTGTGCGATGCTTGGATATACTTTCAGTTCAAACGGACAATAAGATTTTGAAAGGTTCTTTAGAAAGTATACACACAGACGTACAAAAGGGAATAACACTTTCAAGTGCTATGAAGAAACATAGAAAAACTTTCCCACCTATACTTATAAATATGATAGAAGCAGGAGAAGTAAGTGGAAATCTAGACAATATTTTAGAGAGGATGGCAGTACATTATGAAAAAGAAAACAAAATAGAAAATAAAGTAAAGTCTGCCTTCATATATCCAATAGCTTTAATCGTTGTTTCAATAGCAGTAGTTATATTTATGTTAGTTGCAGTTCTACCAACTTTCATAGGAATGTTTGAAGGCAGTGGGTCAGAACTTCCAAGTGTAACACGCCTGCTAATAAATGCAAGTGATTTTTTACGAAAATATTGGTATATACTACTTGGAATAGGAGCTGTTTTTGGTGTTTTCTTTGCATATTATGCTAGCACAAAAGAAGGAAAAAAGTATATTTCTTTACTAAAGATAAGAATACCAGGATTAAAAAACACAAATCAAAAGATAATTACATCAAGGTTTACCAGAACACTTTCAACCCTCATCAGTTCAGGCATACCTCTTCTTGATTCACTTGAGATAGTAGGAAATGTAGTTAATAATGAAATAGTAAAAGAAAGACTACACAATGGGATGGAAGGTATCAAAAAGGGGGCATCCCTTTCTCAAATTATAAGAGACATGGAGATTTTTCCAAGCATGGCATATTCTATGATAAATATAGGTGAGGAATCAGGTTCATTGGATGACATCTTAAGTAAAACAGCAGATTTTTATGATGAAGAAGTAGATGTTTCTCTTCAAAGGCTGACAACACTTATTGAACCAATACTTATAGTAGGTATGGCGCTAGTAATAGGTTTTATAGTAATAGCCATGGCCATGCCAATGTTTGACATGGTAAACACTGTATAAGGAGGTGGTGCAAAAGATAAATTTATCAAGGCAGTATATGTATCAAAGTTTTTATAAATTAAAGGAGGAATATTAGTATGATGAAATGGATTAACAAAAAAAGAAATCAAAAAGGGTTCACCCTTATTGAATTAGTTGTAGTAATTGCAATTTTGGGGATTTTAATGGCAATAGCAATTCCAAGATTAGGTGGTTTCCAAGAAAATGCAAGAATAAGAGCTGATGAAGCAAGTGCTGCTACTATAGCTAGAGCTGCTGAAATGGTAATTGCTTCAACTAATGCAACTACAGTACCTGCTTATGCTGATTTACCTGCAGACATGGTGGAAGCCGGAATAAAATTTAAATCAAAAAAATATGGTCCAGCGGGAGTACCATCTACTGGAGGAACTGTAGATAATGTAACTGTTGTAACA
>CAZRHX010000202.1:0-3356 GCA_964599855.1 uncultured Tissierella sp.
AATTTAGCAATTGAAATTAGAAACTTAGCAGATGAAGAAGGCGACTTTGAAACAGTAGCTATATTTGAAGAATATGTTGCATATTATAGTAAAAACTTATGGTTTGTAAACTCTATGATAAAATAAATATATTCTAGAAGACTATAAATAACTTATTGCTAGCTTAGAAACTTTTCTAAGCTAGCAATTTTTAAGTGTCCAATACCATGTCCATTTAGCAAAAGACTCAAAAACTATCTAGTCTTTTCAGTTTATTTATAAGAAATTCTTATTAAATCTTTTTCAAACTGAGTAGTAACAGCAGCCTCACCACCAATGATAAAAGTTTTCGAAGGTTTTGAGTCCATTAAATATCCTCTTAGCTTTTTATCCAAGGTAGAGTTGGTTAATACTATAGGACCTCCATTTTGATCCGCAAGAACCACAGCTGCTAATGAATCCGGAAAATCTCTACCTGTTGCAAAAGTTACCGAAAGATTCAATGGATAAAACTCTTTTGCAATCTTAAAAGATGTTTCATATCGATTTTCTCCAGAGATCCTTTCTATCTTTAAACCAGCATCTATTAAATGTTTTTCAATATCGCTAGATACTGCATCTGTTCCACCCACTATTAATACCTCTTTATATGATTTTAACTTATCAAAAGTACTATCAGGTATTTTCTTTGATCGGGTTAAAAATATTGGGTAGTTTCTTTGAACTGCAACTGGTGATATGGAAATAGCATCTGCAAAATTTTCACCTGTTGTTAAAACGGCTACTTTCTTTTGACTATCTATTCCCTCCTTAATATTGAACTCGTTAATTTTTTTAACAATTAAATTTGCTGTTTCATAACGATTTTTTCCACCAATTCGTTCATGTGTAATTCTATTTTTCTTCAATAAGCTTTCAATATGTGTTCCTAAGGCTCTTGTTCCTCCTACGATATAAACCCTATTAATTTCCTTGTTCACTATGGCTTTTTCAAATTCAGCTGTCGTTTTGTTTGGTGGCACAAGGTATAGCGTAGAGTCGGTACTCTTTGCTAATGTTGTAGCTGTAGAAGAATCTGAAAAACTTGCTCCAGAAGATACCACTGCCGTTCGACTCTTTGTATTTAAAAACTGATTAATTTTTTCTGACGTTTTATATCGATTTGATCCAGCCAAACGATTTACTGTTGGTTTCTTTGGAGAAGCTGGAAAAGTCTGAATAGCTTCTATCATCTCAAGAATCTCATAACCATAAGTTCTAGATGGTGCCCATCTACCCCCTAATTCTTCAACATGAGGTGCTACTCCATGAATCCAAGAAAAGTGTCTTGGATCCGGTGAATCTTTCATAGGGAAATCCTCATGCCCAGCATAAAGTGCTAAATGATGAACTTGAGCAGTGATTCCTACTTCCCAAGAAGGAAATTTTGCATGAGCTAAAATGTCGTCATTTCCTCCACCCTCTGTTGTTTTTAAACCGCAAGTATTATAAAAACTCTTAGGAACAACACCTGTGTATCTCATAAAATTCGTTTCTTTTGCCGATTGAGCATAAATAACAGCTGGGTCCACACCGTACTCCCTACTAATCTGATAAAATAGTGGTGCTAATCCAATAAAATCAGGATCCGCCTTATATTTCTCTTGAGATGCCCATTGTGCCATTTGATATATTGTCGCTCTTGGCTCACTTAATATCTTCTCTGTTCCTACAATCGGTTCTGGTTCTGACTCTGCTTTCTCTTCCGTTATTACTGTTTCTCTTTGTGTCAAAATATTTTTCTCTAAATTATCTTTCTCTGCAAATGATACTTTTGGTAGTGCCAACATTACTATCAATAAGGCTAATAATATTTTTCTCATAATCTACCTCCTCTAAAATCAATAGAAAATATTGCAATCAACACTTTCTTTCTTTAGTATAAATTGATCTTTTATATATAAAAACACTCCCCTATGGCAGCAGATTTTGTCTATTAATCTTTTTGCCATAAGGGAGTATCTAATTTTTTAGGATTTGTAGTTTTCTTATTATCTAGTCCCCTGGCTAAAGTCCAATAATACTTAGTACTTTTGAGAGAAACTTTGTTCCATAAATTTGTTTAAACTTTAAATTCTTCTTAAATTTCAAATTCTGCTATTCTAGTTTCAACTCTTACTAACTTTCCTACATTTGCAGGATGAACTAGTTTTTTAGCTTTTTCATTTAATTCATCATATACTTTTCTTGCTTGTTCAACTTTTTCTATATATTCTTCTGTTATTTCTCCACTCTCTTTGAATCTGCTCATTAATTTATCAAAGTATGCTGCTTCTTTTAACAATTGTTCAATTTCAAATTCTGCTATTCTAGTTTCAACTCTTACTAACTTTCCTACATTTGCAGGATGAACTAGTTTTTTAGCTTTTTCATTTAATTCATCATATACTTTTCTTGCTTGTTCAACTTTTTCTATATATTCTTCTGTTATTTCTCCACTCTCTTTGAATCTGCTCATTAATTTATCAAAATATGCTGCTGCTTTTTTATCTTCTTCTAATTCTTCCTCTAATACTATTACCTTAACTTTAACTAATTTACTTGTAGTACCAATGTTTTCTAAATCTGAAACATATAGATTTCCTATTAATTCATAAGTTCCTGATTTATTTACATTTACTGTATCTCTCCATCTCACCGGTACTGATATAACTTCTTCATTACTCAATCTAACTTTCGCTTCTTCTGGTAATTTATATTCTCCACCAAAATCCACTTCTATATCTTCAAAGTTGCTTATTATATCAACTACTTTTAATATTATTGGTTTTATTATAAAAGCCTCTGACTTTATAGTTTCTCCATTAAATTCAATTTCTATCACTACAGTTTGTTCTTCTGCAGTTCGTTCTATTTCAGGAAATCCTAAAGCTATATTAGTTGGATTAGCATAAAAACTTGTTATTTCTAAACTTTCTCCATTTGCTTTTATTTTAAAATCTTCTTTCTTAACTTCGCCATCAAGTAGTTTCCTGTTAAAATTTGCAAAAGCTACCTTGTTAGCAAGAACATCTACTGATACTATCGTTAATTCTTGAGCTTTTATTGCATTTATTATTTCTTCTATTGAGTTTAATTTCACTTTATTGTTTTTATCAAAGATAGCTCCAATATATAAATCAATGTATTCTTGATTTACATTTACATATTCACCAAATTTATTATTTAATAAATTATAAACTTTTATTGGATTTGCTTTGCTTTCATTTAATGCTGTTTTAAGTATTTCAAATTTATCTTCATTTTCTAATTCAGCTAGAGCTTCTTCTGCTAATACTAATAGATCATAGTTCCTTACCAGCTCTTTGGCTTCAGCTGACAGTGCATCATAGGCTAGT
>CAZRHX010000203.1:0-3347 GCA_964599855.1 uncultured Tissierella sp.
TTTACTATCATATACTCTTTTGAAAGAGTTGTCAATAGTTTTTTTAATTCTTTTTAACTTTTCCAACCAATAATTGATTGGATATAAATAATATCATATTTATATCTGTTATGTCAACACTTTTTTGAAAAAGCTTTTATAAACATAAAAATATCCCTTAAGGGTTATTTAAATAGTCTAAATTACTAGGATTCTATAGGCTTCATAGTTGGAAATAATAATACATCTCTTATGCTCGGTTGATTTGTAAGTATTATAATCATTCTATCTATTCCTATTCCTAGACCACCCGTAGGAGGCAAGCCTACTTCTATTGCATTTATAAAGTCTTCATCCATAGGGTGAGCTTCATGATCTCCTGATTCTTTTTGTTTCACTTGGTCTTCAAATCTTTGTCTTTGATCTATTGGATCATTTAACTCTGAGAAAGCATTTGCTATTTCCCAAGCATTTATAAAAGCTTCAAATCTATTAGTTTTTCTAGTATCATCTGGATTTCTCTTGGCCAATGGTGATACCTCAACAGGATATCCTGTAATAAATGTAGGTTGAATCAAGTGTTCTTCACAGAACTCTTCGAATAATTCTGCAATTATATGTCCTCTTGTCATACCCTTTTTTACTTCAATACCTTTAGCTTTAGCAACTTCGGTAGCTTCTTCATCTGTATTTATTTCAGCGAAGTCTATTCCCACATATTCTTTTATAGCTTCAGCCATATCCATCCTCTTCCAAGGTGGCGTTAAATCTAGTTCTACCCCTTGATAATTTACCTTTGTAGTACCTAATGTCTTTTGAGCTACATGTGCTATAAGTTCTTCAGTCAATCTCATCATATCTTCATAGTCAGCATAAGCTTCATATATTTCTATATTTGTAAATTCAGGATTATGCTTAGGACTCATTCCTTCGTTTCTAAACATTTTCCCCATTTCGTAAACTTTATCAAATCCACCTACTATAAGTCTTTTTAAATAAAGCTCATTTGCAATTCTCATGTACATATCTAAGTCCAAGGTATTGTGATGAGTAGTAAATGGTCTAGCATTTGCACCACCTGCTACATTACTTAGGATAGGAGTTTCTACTTCTAAGAAATCCCTTTCATCTAAATATTCTCTTACAGCCTTTAACATCTTTGATCTAAGCATAAAAGTTTCTTTTACTTCTGGGTTTACTATTAAGTCTACATATCTCTGTCTATATCGTAAATCTTGATCTTTTAGACCATGGAACTTCTCAGGAAGTATTTGTAAGGATTTACTCATAATCGTTATTTCATTAGCTCTAATGGATATTTCACCCATTTTAGTTTTGAATACTTCTCCTTTAACTCCTATTATATCTCCTAAATCCAATAAATCTAAGTCATTATATACTTCTTCACCAAGTATATTGAGCTTGGCAAATATTTGTACTTTGCCCTTACTATCTTGGAGGTCCATAAAACTTACCTTACCATGACCTCTTCTTGTCATTACTCTTCCTGCTACTGAAACTTCTTTTTCTTCAAGCTCTTCAAAGTTTTCTTGTATCTCACTGCTATAATGAGTATTGTCGTACTTTTCTACTAAAAATGGGTTTTTTCCCTTCTCTATTAGAGTATTAAGTTTTTGTCTTCTCATTAAAAGCATTTCATTTAGATCTTTAGTACTTTCAGACATTAAATTTCCTCCTTGGTCAATTCTTATCTTGTAATATCTCGAATTTCATATTCAATAATACCATCTGGAACTGGAACTCTAACAATATCTCCCTTTTTTCTACCTAATAATGAACTTCCAAGTGGAGATTCATTAGAGATTTTGCCTTCAAATGGATCTGCTTCTGCTGAACCTACAATTACATATTCCATTTCTTCATCATATTCTAAATCCTTTACCGCTACTTTAGATCCTACACTAACTACATCAGTAGTTATTTCGTCTTCATCTATTACTTTTGCATTTCTAAGCATTCCCTCAAGCTTTGCAATTCTCTCTTCTAATTGAGCTTGTTCATTTTTAGCTTGATCGTATTCAGAGTTCTCACTTATATCTCCAAAGCTCAAAGCTACTTTTATCCTTGCAGCTATCTCTTTACGCTTTACTGCCTTTGCATCATCTAGTTCTTCTTCTAATTTATTTAAACCATCTTCAGTTAAAAAGACATATCTTTCTGTCATTAACTCTCTCCCCTTCTATTATGGATATTTTAGATCATCTTTCGCTTACAAAAAGCCTTTAATTTATCCATTAAAATCTAGCTTTTTTTATTCGTATATGGAAAATATTATAAACAAGCTAACGCTATATGTCAAGGTAATTCTACTTAACATAGCTTTAATTACAGATATAAACGTATTTTCCTATAAATCAGGCTTATTATTTAAATTCTCCAAAATATTTTATTAATATTCCTTCTATTCTTTCCCTATCTTCTATGGTATTTACTAAGTTTTTTATTTCGTTGGAATTTCTAAATCCCTTTATATACCATGCTATATGTTTTCTCATTTCTTTTATGGCTATTTTTTCTCCCTTTAATTTACAGGCTAAATCTATGTGAGCAAGTATAACCTTCAATCGTTCTTCATAAGTCGGTAAATAAACTTCTTTCTCTTCTAACAAATCATTTATCTGTCTGAATAAAAAAGGGTTGCCCATAGCACCTCTTCCTATAGCTACTCCATCACATTTTGTATATTCCATCATATCTAAAGCATCAGAAGCCCTAAATATATCTCCATTTCCTATAACTGGTATTTTCAATCTGCTTTTAATTTCACCTATTATATCCCAGTCAGCATCACCTGAATAATACATCTCTCTCGTTCTACCGTGAACTATTATCCCATCCACTCCACTATCTTCTGCTATCCTTGCTATCTCTATACCATTTACACTGTCTTTATCCCATCCAGATCTTATCTTTACAGTCAAAGGTTTTTTAGATGCTCTTACACATTTATCTAATATTTTAGATACAAGTATTGGATCTTTCATGAGAGCTGAACCATCTCCATTTTTTACAATCTTAGGTGCAGGACATCCCATGTTTATATCTATTATATCTACATCATCTCTAAAATTTAAGTCTTCTCTTATAATCTGACTCATAATTTCTGGGTCAGATCCAAATATCTGCAGTGAAACCGGTCGCTCTTCTTCTTCTATAGTCGTGAGTATCTTAGTTCCTTTGTCTTTATAATAAAGTCCTTTTGCACTTACCATCTCTGTTACAACAAGCCCAGCTCCCATTTCTTTACAGATAAGTCTAAAAGCAAGATCTGTTATTCCAGCCATTGGCGACAAAACTGTTTTATTTATTTCTATATTTCTTATTTTCATACTATTCCTCCATGCTTA
>CAZRHX010000204.1:0-3323 GCA_964599855.1 uncultured Tissierella sp.
AGAACCGGCATTATATTGTTTAACGCTCTGTAAAACACCTCTAGAGAATCTTCACCAGTTTTTTCGCCTACATCTGTTAAAGCGTCATAAACTATAGCTTGAGCTGTTCCTTTTTTACCATCTAACATTATATTGTTTATTAATTTAGTTATAATCACATCGTCATAAATCGGATCTGGCATAACTTGTCTTTTTGGTACATGTCCTTTTCTTGGCACTTTTCTTCCCTCCTTAACTATGAAAAAGTAGATTCATTGGTACTCGATAATTTTCTTATCGTCCGTGCGCCGAATACATCTATATTAACGGAATAAGTATTCCTGCACTTTACACAATTATTTTTTAACTTTAGCTTTTTTTACACCATATTTTGATCTTGACTGTTGTCTTCCTTCAACTCCAGCTGTATCTAAACTTCCTCTTACAATATGGTATCTAACACCTGGTAAGTCTTTAACTCTTCCACCTCTTATAAGAACAACACTATGCTCTTGTAGATTGTGGCCAATTCCTGGGATGTAAGCCATAACTTCCATTCCATTTGTAAGTCTTACTCTAGCAACTTTTCTTAGTGCTGAGTTAGGCTTCTTAGGAGTTACAGTTCTTACAGCAACACATACACCTCTTTTTTGTGGCGAGTTAACAGTTGTTGTTTTCTTTTTTAAAGTATTTAAATTCGCTCCCAAAGCAGGAGTTTTTGATTTAGAAACAACACTTTTTCTACCATGTCTAATCAATTGATTGATTGTTGGCATCTAGGCACCTCCTTATTATTTATATTAGTAACGCAGCAGTAGCTGCATTAATATCAATTCCACAAGCATCTCCCAAATCTTTCATAGTAGAAACTTTAATGATTGGAATTTGCTTTTTTTCGCAAAGTACTAAAATTTCATCTGTAACTTTTATTTCAGCATCCTCTGCTACATAGACGACACTAGCTTTAGATGAAGAAACAGCTTTTTTCACCTGATTTACTCCAACTACTTTTTTATCATCTTCTAATCTTTCAGTCATAAACTTTCCCACCTTTTAAACATTCTAAAGATTATGTGGCATAAAACCACATAATCTTTATGTTACTAGATTAATATAAAGTTTACACTCACTTATTTTACCATCAGTCATTTTCTATGTCAATAGAATTTTCTTCTAAAAGTTTAATATTTTCTTCTGCAATAAGTTCTACATTCCTATATCTATTCATTCCAGTACCTGCAGGAATCAGTTTGCCTATTATTACATTTTCTTTGAGTCCTAATAAATGATCTTCTTTACCCTTTATAGCGGCATCTGTAAGAACTTTTGTAGTCTCTTGGAAAGAAGCTGCCGAAAGAAAAGAATCTGTAGCAAGTGAAGCTTTAGTTATACCTAGAAGTGTTCTTTCTCCATTGGCAGGAGCGCCACCATCTGATATTGTGCTTCCATTCTTCTTTTCAAATTCATAAAAATTAATTAAGCTGCCAGGTAACATATCAGTATCCCCTGAATCTTCAACCTTTATTCTAGATAACATCTGCCTGATTATAATCTCAATATGTTTATCATTGATATCTACACCCTGGAGTCTATATACTCTTTGAACTTCTTTTACTATATAGTTTTGAACTCCTCTTATACCTTTGATCTTTAATATATCATGAGGATTTACAGATCCTCCTGTTAATTCATCTCCAGCCTCTACAAAATCTCCTTTTTTAACTTTAACTCTTGAACCATAGATAATATTGTAAGTTACTGTTTCGCCATCACTAGCAGTTATAACTACCTCTTTCTTTTTCTTTGTCTCTTGAATGCTAACTTCTCCAGATATCTCTGAAATAATAGCAAGCCCTTTAGGTTTTCTAGCTTCAAAAAGCTCTTCAACCCTTGGAAGACCTTGAGTTATATCTGATGCTGATGCAACTCCACCTGTGTGGAAAGTTCTCATTGTAAGTTGTGTTCCTGGTTCACCTATTGATTGAGCCGCTATAATTCCTACTGACTCTCCCATTCCAACAGGAGTTCCTTTTGCAAGGTTTATTCCGTAGCAATGTGCACATACTCCAAATTTAGCATGACAGCCTAAGACTGATCTAACTTTCACTTCTTCTATTCCAACTTCTTCAATAAAAGCCGCTTCTTTTTCAGATATCATTTCATTTTTATGAACTATTATACTTCCATCTTTTGGATTTATTATATCTTCAAATGAATATCTTCCATCCAATCTATCTTTTAGTTCTTCTATGATTTCATTTCCATCTCTAAAAGTTTTTACAGGTAAAAACTCGTCAGTACCACAGTCTTCTTCTCTTACTATTACATCTTGACTTACGTCTACCAATCTTCTAGTTAAATATCCTGAGTCTGCAGTTCTTAGAGCAGTATCAGCAAGACCTTTTCTAGATCCATGAGTAGAAACGAAGAACTCAAGTACAGACAGACCCTCACGGAAGTTAGCCTTTACGGGAACTTCTATGGTTCTACCTGAAGCACTCGCCATAAGACCTCTCATACCAGCAAGCTGTCTGATTTGGTTTTTACTACCTCTAGCTCCAGAAACCGCCATAATATACATGTTGTTTTCAATATCTAGATTATCCATTAAAACATCTGTTACTTCATCTGTAGTTTTATTCCAAATTTCTATTACTTTTTCATATCTCTCTTCATCTGATATAAGTCCTCTTCTATATGACTTTTCAAATTTTTCTACTTTTACTTCAGCTTTTCTGATAAGTTCATGTTTTTCTTGAGGTACATATATATCTCCAATGGACACAGTAACAGCACCAATGGTAGCATAATGAAATCCAGTATATTTTATATAGTCTAAGACTTCAGATGTTCTTGTATTACCATGCTTTCTAAAGCATTTTTCAATTATATTACCTAACTTGTTTTTATCTACTACTTCATTTATTTCTAATGAATAAGGATCTTTTTCTCTATCTACAAAGCCCAAGTCTTGAGGTATACTTTGATTTAATATAAATCTACCCACAGTACTTTCTACAAGCTTACCTCTATCATCTTTATCTAGTTTGATTTTGACTTTAACATTTGCATGTATACCTACTTTTTTATTGTAATAAGCAAGTAGCATTTCATCATAATCCCTAAATATTTTCCCTTCACCTATTTCATCTGCTCTTTCCATAGTCATATAGTAACTACCAAGTACCATGTCTTGAGTAGGGGTTGTTATAGGCTTACCATCTTTAGGCGCTAAAATATTGTTAGTCGATAGCATAAGCAGTCTTGCTTCAGCTTGAGCTTCGGTTGAAAGAGGTACGTGAACTGCCATTTGGTCTCCATCAAAGTCTGCATTATAAGCTGTA
>CAZRHX010000205.1:0-3298 GCA_964599855.1 uncultured Tissierella sp.
TTATTGTAAATCTAAAGATATAGGTATTTTATACGATGGATGGAAATTAAAAGGATTCCCAGTATATACTATAGTAAGAGGCAGAGTTATAATGGAAAATGGAATAGTAGATGAAACAAGCGTAGGATATGGACAACTTATTAAGCCTAATAGACAGGAGGTGTAGAGATGATTCCAACTTCACTAAAAATAATGTGGTTTATATTCGCTGCCTTATGCCTTACGCCAATGGTAGTTGTTATAAAAAGATATGGATTTAATTTAAAAAAATAAAGGAGGCTGAGATATGAGTGTTCAAGTAATTATTGTAATATTATTTTTATTGTCTTTACTAGTGGTGGGTTTACTAGCCTCTAGAAGTGTAAAAGACGAGGAGGACTGGATGTTAGCAGGAAAATCTTTAGGAGTTTTACCTCTAACAGGTACTTATTTTGCAACAATAGTTAGTTCGGTCTCGGTAGTAGGATATTTAGGATATTATTATGAGATAGGTTGGGGAGGCTGGTGGAATTTTGCCGGTACTGCATTAACCACTTTAATCTGTGCACTTTGGTTTGCTAGAAAAATCAGATCCTTTGGAAAAGTTACTCTATCAGATTATTTAGCAGAACGCTATGGTGAAAAGCATGCATTTGTAGGTGCTGTTATGATATCTATAGTAATGGTGTTTTTCGTAAGTGCTCAGCTTGTAGGAAGTTCAGCTGTTTTATCTAGCATAACTGGATTAGATAGAACTTTTGCAATAGTAGTTCTAGGTGCTTTATTTATGATATTTACAATTACAGGAGGTATGAAAGCAGTAGCATGGACAGATACTTTTTGCGCATTTGTAATAATTCTTGGTCTCTTGCTTATGCTTCCTAAGGCATTAAATTTAGTAGGAGGAGCTAAACAGCTTCATCAAACTCTAGCTGTAGAAAACCCAAGTGCATTAGATCCCTTTGCTGGTGGGAAGATGCCCCTTGGCTTGATTATCTCTTGGATACTTACATGGGGAATAGGAAACTTTGGAGCGCCACAATTTATAACAAGATTTAACTCTGCAAAAGATGTTAAAAGTGCTGAGATAAGTCAAGGTTTTGTAGGGATACTGTTGTTGATTTCATATATTCCTTTGATGTTGATTGCACTTTCAGCAATGGTATATTTCCCAGGTATCGAAGGTTCTGACAATGTAGCACCATTTGTAATAGATAAGTTATTGAGCCCTGGACTTGGAGGATTTGTTATATCTGGGATATTGGCTGCATCTATATCGACCGCTTCCTCAGTGTTACTTATGGGTAGTACTACTTTTGTAAATGATATATATAAAAAGAAAATAAATAAAGAAGCAGATTCTAATATGCTTTTAAAGGTATCAAGATTGACTACAACGGCTGTAGCTGTAGTAGGAGTAATCATAGCTATAAATTCAAATTCCACTATAATGTGGATACAATCAAATGCAGTAGGTTTTATGGGTTCAATGCTGGCAGTTATTGTACTTGGAGGCTTTGCATGGAAGAGAGCCAATGCTCAAGGAGCAGCAGCAGCTATGCTGGTAGGCTTTTTAACAGCTACTATATGGTATATTTTAGGTAAACCATTTGGTTGGTTCCCAATATTACCTTCACTTGCAACGTCTTTGATTGCCTTAGTTGTCGTAAGCCTTATGACTCCACCACCAGAAAAAGAAGTAGTCGATAAGTTTTTCACTGAAACTGCAATATAGACAACAAAAAAGAGAAGGGAGACCCTTCTCTTTTTATAATTATTTATTTGTTTCTTTTTCTTTAAATTTATTGTAAGCATAAGCATACGGTTTAGACATTGCTTGTTTTCCTACACCTTTTTCTCCTACAAACTTACCATTTTCAGCCATTAGTTTTCCTCTTAAGAATACTTTTTCTGCTATTCCTTTTTGTTCAAATCCATCATAAGTTGTATAATCAGAACCCATAAGAGCATTTTCATGCTTTATAGTTCCTCTATACTCTGGGTCAAATACTACTATATCTGCATCTGAGCCAATTGTTAAATCGCCTTTTTGTGGATGTACACCACAGATCTTAGCTGGATTTGTACAACATACTTCTACAAATTTCTGTCTTGAAATCTTTCCTTTTTCTACCCCTTGTGTCCATATCATGTTTAGACGATCTTGAACTCCTGGAGATCCTGGAGGTATCTTACTGAAGTCATCCAATCCTTTTTTCTTTCCTTCTTCAAATCCTCCTACTATAGAACAGTGGTCAGATCCTACAGCAAGTAACCAGCCTCTATCAATAGCTTCCCATAGAAAGTCAACATCCTTTTGCTTTCTTATAGGTGGAGTACAAACATATTTTGCTCCTTCAAAGTTTGGTTTACTGAATACATCATCAGTTAAGTTTAAATAATGAGTACAAGTTTCTCCATATACGCTCATACCGTCATTGAATGCATCTCTTATAACTTTTGTAGCTTTTTCATTAGTAACATGAACTACAAAAAGTGGTGAATCTGTTATTTTAGCCATATAAACTGCTCTTGATGTAGCTTCAGCTTCAGCAAAATCAGGTCTTGATTCTGGGAAGTACTTAACATCTGTTTTTCCTTCTTCTACAAGTTGTTTTGTACGTATATTTACAACATCTGCATTTTCAGCGTGAATCATTATAGTAACTCCAGATTTTTTACCAGTTTGTAGAGCTTTAAATAACCATTCATCATCTACATAGAAAGGCATACCTTTGTAGGCCATAAATACCTTAACTGAAGATACTCCAACAGATGGTACATCTTTAAGACCATCTATAGTTTCTTGTGATGGATCCATTATAATACCATGAAGTATATAGTCAGGAGTTGATACTCCTTCTACAAAGTCTCTTTTATAGTCTACTATAGATTCTTTAAGGCTTTTTCCCTCAGGTTGCATTACAAAGTCTCCAACAGTTGTAGTTCCACCAGCTAGGGCAGCGTGGGAATACTCATATCCTAGAGAGTTAAATGAATTGTAGTGAACGTGTTCGTCTACTCCACCTGGAAATACATATTTACCACTAGCATCTACTACTTTATCTGCCTTATAATCTAAATTTTCTCCGATAGCTACAATTTTTTCATCTTCTACATAGATATCTGATTTGAATTCATTTGTTGCTGTTATTATAGTTCCGTTTTTGATTAATAAACTCATAATTGTTACCTCCTTTTAAGATAGGAATATTTTTTTTAAAATAAGGGATACCTTTATCTGTTAGAGGTATCCCTTATTTATCTTTTAAATATTTATATTAAATTCTTTAATTCTTATCTTTCGCCTGGTCTGTGG
>CAZRHX010000206.1:0-3259 GCA_964599855.1 uncultured Tissierella sp.
TCTCTTTGCAGAACCTCTATGTGTTTTCATTTTTCCCATTATATATTTCCTCCTAAACTTACTCTGCTTTTGGGGCTAAAAACATTGTCATATTTCTGCCTTCTAATCTTGGGTTTTTTTCTATATTTCCTGAATCTTTTGTAAGTTCAGCAAAATCTTTTAATACTGTTCTTCCAACATCAGTGTGACCCATCTCTCTACCCCTAAATCTTACGGATACTTTTACTTTATCACCCGATTTTAAAAACTCATTAGCTCTTCTAGCTTTAACATTTAAATCATGAAATTCAATATTTGGAGTTAATCTTACCTCTTTAACATTGATAGTCTTCTGATTTTTTCTTGCTTCTTTTTCTTTCTTTGCTAATTCATATTTATACTTACCATAATCCATGATTTTACATACAGGGGGTTTAGCAGTTGGAGCAACATTAACTAAATCTAAATTTCTTTCTATGGAGATATCCATTGCCTTTTTGATAGGAACAATACCATGTTGCTCACCATCAGCATCAATTAATCTTACTTCTTTTGCCCTGATTTCGTCATTGATTTGAAGTTCTTTAATAATCTGCACCTCCTAAAAATAATAAAGAGCCGGTATAAAAATACCCGCTCTAAGTTTACATGAATAACAAATCTTATATATATATAAGATTTCTATTTGTTTTAACTGACCATATGAGCCTAAGCTATAAGGTGAGAAGCGGAAACTTCTACTTTTATTAATTCACTCTATTTAGTTTGCTTTTCTTTAACAGTATATATCAGTTTTAAAGATTTGTCAAACTTTTATTTTAAAATTAAATATCTTAAATTTAATATTAATCTTTATTTAATAAAATAGCAAATCTTATTTTTATAAATTATCCATAACATAGTCACTGAACTCTCTACAAGTAGCTCCATCACTACGTCCAGTAATCTCTATCTTCTTCTCTTCAAACATACAAAAATCTAAAACTTTAGTCAATTTCTCTGATTTATCTACATATCCAATATGTGAAAGTAACATAGCTACTGCTCTAAGCATAGAACAAGGATCAGCATACTTGCCTCTACCTTCTTCCATCATACGAGGAGCTGAACCATGGATGGCCTCAAACATAGCATACCTCTTCCCTATATTAGCTGCTCCAGCAGTACCTACTCCACCCTGAAACTCAGCTGCTTCATCAGAGATAATATCTCCATAAAGGTTGGGAAGTAACATGATTTGAAAATCACGACGACGTTTTTCATCTATTAGTTTAGCAGTCATAATATCAGCATACCATTCATCTGTATTTATCTCTGGATAATTTTTAGCTACCTTATGGCATACTTCTAAAAAGTTTCCATCTGTTGTTTTAATAACATTCGCCTTAGTTACTAGAGATACTTTATTATATCCATTCTTCTGGGCATAGTCATAAGCTAGTTCTGCAATTCTTTCAGTTCCCTGATAAGTGGTAACAGTAAAGTCTATTGCTAGATCTTCATCTATATTTATACCTTGATTACCTACAGCATATGCACCTTCGGTATTTTCTCTAAATATTACCCAGTCAATACCCTCATCTGGAACTTTAACTGGTCTGATATTGGCAAATAGATCTAACTCTCTTCTCATAGCTACATTTGCACTTTCAATATTAGGCATATCATCTTGTTTTTGTGGCGTCGTAGTAGGTCCTTTAAGAATAACATGACAGCTTTTTAATTCAGACAATACGTCATCTGGAATAGCTTTATCTACAGCAATACGGTTTTCTAGGGTCAAACCTTCGATTACCTTGAATTCAATATTACCTTTTTTAACTTCATCTTTTAAAAGCACTTCTAACATGCGATGACCTTCAGAGGTAATAACTGGTCCAATTCCATCACCACCACAGATACCAATAATAATAGGTTTTGTAGTAGTAAAATCCAAAAAACCCTCTTGAACTTTCATCCTCTCAACACGTTCAAGTTGAGATTTGATAATCTTAGAAAAATGTTCCATTGCATTTTGTATTTTTTGATCCATTTTTATAATTCCTCCTCTATTTTATCTCTTTGTTTTATTATATTTAGAAGATTTTCTTTTGCATTGGCTATATGATCAATAGTCAATCTTTCAGCAGCATCAGCATCTCTAGATATTACAGCTTTTAATATTTCACGATGTTCTTTGATTGCACTTTTAGTTCGCCCTTTTGAATTAAAAGAGATCTTTCTATATTGTTTTATCATATGATGTAGGTCAGATAACATATGCTGAAGGGTTCTACTATTGCTATATTTATATAATTTTTCATGGAACTTGGCATCTAATTCATTTATCTCTTCCAAAGAATCTTTAATCATATAAAATTCCTGTAGGTCTAATATTTCTTTTAGCTCTTTTATTCCTTCTTCAGTAATATTCATTGCTGCCCAACGAGAACCTAAACCCTCAATATTCATTCTAATAGTATAGATATCATCTAAATCTTTTTCATTGATTCCTAAAACTATAGCGCCTTTATTGGGTGTGATTTTTACTAACCTTTTTTGCTCTAACATCCTAAGCGCTTCCCTAACAGGAGTGCGGCTAACTCCTAAATCTGAAGAGAGTTTCATTTCTGTTAGATTTTCATCAGCTTGAATTTTTCCGTTAAGTATAGCTTCTTCAAGTTCTTCAAAGACAGACATACTCAATGAATTAGATTTTTTTTTCATCATATTTATCACCACCTTATTCCGCCTTTATAATTCTTCTATTTTTGCTTATAATCTTTATAGTTTTCAATAACTGATTCAAGTTCTGCATCACTAATACTTGTAATACGACAGTTACTGTATTGATCATCTACCCATCCTTTTACATGTTTTACTAAAGGATCATTCTTTTTAACAGCATCTTTATCAGATAAATTATAGTGAGCATTTATCCAGTAAGCAATTCCAGCTAAACCAGAGGTATTGCTAACAGCTACTACTGCGCTACGATTTAATAAAAGTTTAGTATCAAAAACATTGTATATTTCTTCATCTTTTAATAGTCCATCTGCATGAATACCAGCACGAGTCAAATTGAAATCTTTACCTACAAATGGTGTCATCGGCGGGATATAATAATCTAATTCATTTTCATAATAGTCAGCAATTTCTGTAATTACAGTCGGGTCCATACCGTCAAATGTCCCACGTAAAGATGCATATTCAAAAACCATAGCTTCTAAAGGCACATTACCAGTACGCTCACCAATACCAAGTAAAGAACAGTTTACTGCACTACAGCCATATAACCAAG
>CAZRHX010000207.1:0-3229 GCA_964599855.1 uncultured Tissierella sp.
TTAGACTCTTTTAAACTTATTAAAGATTCCCATTGAGCAAAGACTATGACTTTTAAACCTGGTTTCATAGCTCTTTCAATAAATTGAAGTCTATTTCCTTGGGGATCAATATATGTTATTGGTTCAATTTTATAATTTTTTCTAAGTGCGATTTCTTCTAAAGTTTTGCCTGATAAAGGTGAATCTGGTGGTAAGATTATTTCAGCAAAACCCGCATTTTTTTTATCGCCTAATTCTTTTTTTGCTTTGAGATTAAATGCATTAAAAAACCTATCTATATTTTCTTTCTCTCCAAAGATTACCATTGTCTGATTTTGATTAAATCTAGTTTTTCTCCATGGAATATAAGTTATATCTGCTGAATCATAAAGGCCTAAGATATGGATTCCATAAGTCTTCCAAATACCCAGTTCTTCTATAGTATTTCCCACCAAAGTACTTCCTTGTAAAATATCTACTTCATATAGCTCTTTTGGAAGGTTATAAATATCTAGTAATTCATCTCTTATTCCTTGATTAGATTCCTCTTCGCCGGGAAGTAACTTTCCTGCAAGAAAATAAAAATATAGGATACCTGTAATAACAAGTCCAAGACCTATAGGTGTAACACCAAATAAAGCAAAGGGTTTATATCCTCCATCCTTAAGTAAATCGTTTAAAACTATCAAGGGTCCAGAGGCTACCATTGTAAGGGTTCCTCCCAATATTCCTGCAAAACCCATCGGCATAATAACTCTTTGTGAACTAATGCCCGACTTACTACTGAGTTTTTTAACAGCCGATAAAAACAATGCTACAGCGCCAATATTTTGAAGAAATGAAGATATTAGACTGACTGTTGTAGCAACTACAGCTATGATACGGTTTTCCTTTACCCCTGCTTTTTTTATAATGAAATCTGCAAGGCTGTCCATGACACCGGTCTTTTCTATTCCATATCCAATTATCATAACTCCCATCACAGCTATTACTGCATTTGAAGAAAATCCTGAAAAAGCTTCTTCAGTAGATAGGATTCCGCTCCAAACAAGAGTTATCATGATCATTATTGCTGCAAAATCATTTCTTATTTTTTCACTTGTAAACATCACTATAGCAGCTAAGAGTATTATAAAAACAATCAATATATCCATATTCATGGAACTCTCTCCTTATTTTAAATCAAATATTATTTGTCTAAGGCATTAATCATACCCGTTCCACCAGCTATAAGTCTTGGATTATATCCTTTGGATTTAATATAAGAGTATCCTATAGTAGATCTTTCTCCAGAACCACATAATACATAGATAGGGATATCATATTTCAATCTATCAAGGCACTTATATATGTTTTGAAGTGGAATATTGATTCTGTTTTCATCTGGGTCATCTTCACTTATCTCGTCTTTTGCCCTTGTATCTAAAAGTATAAAATCTTCATGAATTTTACTTTCCATATATTTCTTTGCAGTTATTGTAGAAACTTTTTCAAATTCTTCACCATTGCTTTCCCAATGAGTAGAAACATTTGGGAAATATCCCAATATATTATCAAAGCCTATACGTTTACAATACCAGTATATTTCCTCTAAATCATCAATGCAACTATCCATAATAAATATAAGTTTTTCATCAGTTTTAAATATTGCACCAAGAAATGTAGAAATACTACTTTTAGACATATAGATTGAACCTGGAATATGACCACCAATATAGGCTTCTTTTGTTCTTATATCTAGAAGCAAAGCTTCATCTTTAATTTCCTTCAATTCTTCAAATGTCAATGTATTAAGAATTATATCTTCTCCAACAAAAGGGGCACCTTTGACATTTAATTCTTCAATTTTATCGAAATATCGAGGTTTTATCCTCATTCTAGCAAAGTTTTGGATAAATTCATTTTTTGAATCTATTTGTAAGCTTTTGTTATATTTTTTTTCATATCCTAAAGTTGAAAGAGGTCTTCTGTCCATTGAATCTCCACAAGCAGAGCCTGCTCCATGTGCAGGAAACATAAGAACTTCTTCACCTAAGCTAAGTAATTTTTTAAAGATACTATCATATAATAGACCAGTCATTTTTTCAAGATTTGATTTCCCATAAAAATCTGTTCTTCCAACATCGCCCATAAAAAGACAATCACCTGTAAAAACCATATATGGTTTTTTGTTTTTCTTTTCATACAAGGCATATGATAGATGACCCAGAGTATGACCAGGTGTATGAATTGCTCTAAGTCTTAAATTACCTATATCTATTTCAAAACCATCTTCAATTCTCTCACCATAAACATGACCTAAATCTTCATGTGCTGAAATATATATCTTTGCTCCTGTTTTTTCACCAAGCTCTATAGAACCTGACACATAGTCTTCATTTCTATGCGTCTCAAAGATATACTTTATTTTCATTCCAGCTTTTCTGGCCTCATGCATATAGATTCCTATATCTCTTACTGGATCTATAACTGCTATATAATCTTTATCACCCACCATATATGAAAAATGTGCTAGACCTTTAGTTTCTATTTTTTTAAAAAACATAATATATACCTCCTTTATATAGATCTTAATTTATTTTTACCCATATATATGAACTTAGAAACAATAGCTTGTCTAAAGTTAAACAAAAGAATCTATACTAAATCAATGTAAAAGATGAAAAACAATAGCTTTAAAAAACCATCAATAGTCTAGGATAAAATATATAAATATTATTTTTTAAATCAAAAGTCTAGATATTTTACGGATATAATACTATAATAGAATTTCATATGCATATATTGAAATATAAATTGATTTAATAAGAAAAAGTGCTTGTATAGAAGGAAGATTGATTTTAAGAGAGGATAGATTAACTTGAAGAAAGAAAATTTTGAGTTGGCTAAGAAGCTTAGACACCAATTACATGCAAATCCAGAGCTTTCAAACCATGAGACTTGGACAAAAAAACATTTAATGGAATTTTTAAAAGAAAACACAGATCTTAAAATTATGGATAAGGGTGATTTTTTTTATGCAGTATATTATTTAGGTGCTGATAAAGAAAATATAGCCTTTCGTGCTGATATAGACGCTCTTCCAATCGAAGAGACCATAAAGCTAGACTATGGATCTAAAAACCCTGGTATTGCTCACAAATGTGGACATGATGGACACGCTGCGACCCTAGCAGGATTGGCCCTTGAAATAGATCAATTTGGGGCTAGTAAAAATATATTTTTTTTATTTCAACCTGCAGAAGAAACT
>CAZRHX010000208.1:0-2495 GCA_964599855.1 uncultured Tissierella sp.
AAAAATACATTTGCTTTCATAATCCTTATTTACCATTAGAAGTATTTTACCTTCTTGTACTTCTTCATAGCATGAATCTCTATATTTTTCATTTAAATCCATTTTATTGAAAGCGTCTACTACAGAGTCTTTGCCTGTTAAAAAACTCTTAAATCTATCAAATAGCGAATCGTCTTCCTCTTTTATCATAACTCCTGTATAACCTTTTAATATGGATATTTCTTCATCATCATCTACTATTATATACATATCCTCTTCTAGATATCCTTCTCTTTTTAAATCATCAATTCTTTTTATAACTTGATGCTGATTGTCAAATAATTCTACTTTATTTTCTAGCATATTTAAAACTCCTCTCTATTAAATGATTATTTTAAATATACCCCTGTATGTTAAGTATTAAGCATAGATATGAATAAAAAAATTAATATTAGGGTATATGCTTTATAGTAATTTAAAATAAAATAAAAAATAAATTTAGGAGGTGCTTTTATGGATCAAGTTCTTGATAAACTTAGAGAAAAATTTGGAGAAAAAAAATGGATGACATTTGTAGAACAACTTTTTTATAGATTTAATGATGACGATGTTACAGCAATTGGGGCACAATTAGCTTACTATTTAACTTTAGCCATATTTCCTTTTCTAATATTCTTTTTGAGTATATTACAGTTTACACCACTTGCGGATGTAGATGTTTTAAAGGAACTTTTATCACCCTTACCAGGGGAAACTGGCAAACTTTTTTATAATCTTATAAGTAATATAATAGAAGACGGAAGCATAGCACTTTTATCATTTGGTGCTATAGGTAGTATTTGGTCTTCTTCCAATGGGGTTATGGCTCTTATGAAGGCTGTAAATAGAGCTTTTGACTTGGATGAAGATAGACCATATTTAAAATTAAAAGGTCTTTCTATATTATTCACACTAGGCCTCTTTATAGTTCTGATAGTTGCATTTACTGTATTGATATTTGGTGAAGTTATATTTGATGCTATATTTGTATCTTATACATGGCCAACTGTAGTTATATGGAAGATATTGAAACTTTTAATTCCACTGATATTTATGGTTCTTGTAATCACTATACTTTATAAATATTCTCCATCTATAAAAGAAGGGATAAAGATAAAGTTTTCTGAGAGTATTCCAGGTGCTATCTTCGCAAGTTTACTTTGGATAGTATTATCAGTTGGATTTTCATTTTATGTAAGTAATTTTGGTAATTATTCTAGGACATATGGAAGTTTGGGAGGAGTTATAGTGTTTTTACTATGGCTTTATATGAGTAGCATAGTTATAGTCTTAGGTGCTGAAGTCAATGCAACACTTATGTCTATGAAAGACAAGAAAAATAAGAGAATAAAGATGATAAAGAGATAATAAAATCTAGATATTAAAATGGAGGATAAAATAGTGAATAAGAAAAAATATTAAAATTGATTATAGGTATTGCGGTATTAGCTTTAGCTATGTTTTTAGTAGTTAGACTTACAGCTGAAGAAGATATACAAGGAGAAGAAATAGAGGTTAAAAAATCAAATATATCTACCTATTATAATTTTGCAGTAAGTGTTGAAGCTAAAAACAAAAGTAATATATTTGAAGAACTACCTATTCAAATAAATGAGTTTTTAGTAGAGAAGGGGAAATGGTAGAAAAAGGAGATGTACTTTATAAAAATTCGCAAGAACAAGAAGTGAAAGCTGATATATCTGGAGAAATATCAAAAATAGCAGTTGAAGAAGCTGCACAAATAGCTCCAGTAAGGGAAATAATGGAAATTGTAGACTACGATGAATTAGAATTAAAAGTAAAAATAGATGAATATTATTTAAATTCAATAAAGATAGGAACAGAAGTAGATGTGACAGTGAATGCTCTGGATAAAAGTTTTAAAGGCGCAATAGTTGATATAGAAAAACAAGGAGTGTATATGAATGGTGTCACATTTTTTTGAAACCATAATATCTATAAAAGATGAAAAAAATATAAGGGTGGGAATGAGTGCTGAGGCGAAAGTATTAAATGAAGAATCAAAAAAGACAGCGATATTACCCATGAAGTCTATAAAATTTAGAAATGACAATACTCCTTATGTCAATATAAAAAAAGATGAAAGATTAGAAGAAAAAGAAATAGAAGTTGGGATTACTGATGGTGTTAATGTTGAAATAAAGTCCGGTCTTGAAGAAGGCAGTGAAGAATTGGTTTTTGGAAGGGGCTTTAATCCTTTAGATCTAAAAAAAGAAACTAAAGTTGCTATACTAGGAAGCGGTATAAACAGAGATATGTTTTTAGATGAAGATCCAATTGGTAAAGATATAAATATAAATGGTTTAAGTTTTAAAATAATAGAAGTATTAAAATCGGGGAGCGAGTTTGATTTTTCATCCAATAATGACAGCATATTCATACCTTATACTACAGCCATGACAACATTGAGTACTAGAGATATAACTGAAGCTGATGTATATATGTCTGATAGTTCT
>CAZRHX010000208.1:2505-3229 GCA_964599855.1 uncultured Tissierella sp.
TAAATATATCCTTTAATTATAAAGAAAATGCTTACTTTATATTTAATTTTGAAGATATAATAGATGCAATAGGAGACATAAAAGGTCTTATGACTATATTACTTGCGGGATCGCGTCTATATTCCTTGTAATAGGTGGAATTGGGATAATGAACATGATGCTAGCCTCTGTAACTGAAAGAACAGCAGAGATAGGGCTTAGAAAAGCATTAGGAACCGAACCAAATAGGATACAGTTACAATTTATATTGGAATCTATATTTTTATCTCTATTTGGTGGATTATTTGGTCTATTATTGGGACTTTTAATAGCATATATAGCTGCAACATATATAGGACATCCATTCTCAGTTTCTACTACAACCCTATTTATAGCAATAGGATTTTCTTCTGTAGTGGGAATAGTCTTTGGATATGCACCCGCGAGAAAAGCGAGCAAGCTCAATCCTATAGATGCTCTTAGAACATTGTAAGAAAGATTATAATAAAAAGCACTTCCTAGAAAGTGCTTTTTTATTATCTATAGTTAGAGAAGTTTAGTCTTTCCACTTAAATTTATCAATTTGTTTTTTAGCTTCATCTTTTGTGATTCCATATCTTTCTTGAATTTTCCCGGAAAGTATATCTATGTTTCCTTTTATTACATCTAGGTCATCATCAGTAAGTTTCGCCCACTGTTTTTTAGCTTTACCCTTAAACTGTTTCCAGTTTCCTTTAAAAATATC
>CAZRHX010000209.1:0-3183 GCA_964599855.1 uncultured Tissierella sp.
CTCTTATAATCATAAATAATGATACTCCAAGTATTGCACAGTTTACAGTTATAAGAGGTAAAAATATTCCTAGTGCATAGTATAGATTTGGTAGATACTTTTCTAAAACCATCTCTAATAATTGTACAAATGCTGCTATACTTACAATAAATACTATAAAACGTAAATATTCAAGTCCTAAGGGCTCTAATATTCTATAATAAATAAAGTAATTTATTATAGATGTAAATCCTAAAACTACAGTTACAGCTTGACCAAGACCTAGTGCGGTAGAAATTTCTTTTGAAACCGCTATAAAAGAACACATACCAAGAAAATTTGAAAGTATCATATTATTGGTAAAAACAGCTGCTATAAATATTACAAAAGGATTTAATTCTATCATGCTTTAGCCACCCCTTTTCGTTTTTCTTTTTTACTTTGAAGTACATTGGCTCCCCATATTATCATAGCTAATAAGAAAAATGCTGCTGGGGGCATAACCATAATTGTCCAATGGGTAAAGTTTTCTGAAAGTACTTGATAACCAAATAAGCTACCAAAACCTAAAAGTTCTCTTACAAAAGAAATCATAAGAAGTACCATTGTATATCCTAGACCAGATGCAACTCCATCTATTAGCGAAACAAAAGGTGTATTCTTTTGAGCAAAAGCTTCTGCTCTACCCATTATTATACAGTTTGTAATGATAAGACCTACATAAGGTCCTAGAGCCTTGCTCATTTCTGGATAATATGCCTTTAAAAATATATCTACTATAATTACATAAGCAGATATTATAAGTACCTGTATCATCATTCTTATATGCTTGGGAGTAAATTGTCTTATAAGTGAAATTGTAAAAGATGAAAGACCTGTTACAAATATAAGTCCAAGCCCCATTATAAGAGAATTTAGCATAAGATTTGTTACAGCCAATGCTGAACAAATACCTAGTATTTGACCAAAAACTGGATTATCTTCCCAAAGTCCCATTCTAAATATTGCTTTTATTTTTTTCATACTTAATCCACCTTCCTTTCTGTGATGAATTTTTGTATATCTTCATTTACAAATTCTCTTACAGATTGGGATGTCAAAGTAGCACCTGTTATGGCATCGACATTTCCTCCTGCCGCTGGAGTATAAACTATATAGTCATCTTGTGAATCTTCAAGACCTATTCCTCTAAATTGCTCCTTAAACCATTCTTCATCAATTCTACCACCTAAGCCTGGTGTTTCAGAATGAGATATAAATTCAATACCTATAAGTTTAGAATAATCAGCAGAAACTCCAGCATAACCTTCTATACTGCCCCAAAGTCCTGCACCTCCGATTGGAAATGCATATGCTTCTATCTCTCCACTATCTTCTAAAAAATATATTTTTTCACCATCTATCTCTTTAGATTCAATTCTTTCTTCAAATTGTTTATCAATTTTTTGTGGATCTGTAGATTCTAATGGTATATCAAACACATAAAGAATTTTTTCTTGAAGATCAGTATTTGCTAAAAATTCAATTTGTTCCGCAGTGCTATAATTTAAAAAAGCCAATAAAAAAGCATAGATAGCAGTTACTAAAGACATAAAAACTATAGGATAAGCAAAAGATTTCTTCATATTGCTACCTCCTCTTTTTTCTTTTTATTTTCTTTTTTACGCTTCTTAATGACTTTGACAGCCTCATCTATTATAGGTACAAAGGTATTTGCAATAAGAATCGCAAACATCATGCCTCCAGCAAATAAAGCATATCCTCTTATTATAACAGTAATTATACCTATCAAAATTCCATAGATCCATTTTCCTTCTTTTGTCTTAGCCGATGAAATTGGATCTGTTGCCATAAAAACAGTTCCAAATAAAAGTCCCCCAGCAAATACACCAAATAAAGGACTTGATATTTGTGTGTTTCCAGCAAAATAAAGAATACTATTTAATCCCACAAATCCAAGCAAAGTTCCTGCCATAACTTCCCAAGAAGCTACTTTTTTATAAATCAAATAAATACCTGCCAATATTATAAGAATAGCACTTGTCTCACCTATGGATCCAGATATATTTCCTATCAATAGATTTTTAAACTCTACCATATTGCCAGTAGATCTAAACATAAGCATCGGAGTTGCGCTCGATATAGTTTCTATTCCTTCTGTTATGTATCTAGTAAATCCTCCTGGAAAACCTTCCGATGCTTTTGACCACTGTATTGTAAGTGGTGCTGGAAAGCTTACATAGACAAATGCTCTCGCTACTAATGCTGGATTGAAAACGTTTCTTCCGAATCCTCCAAAAACTTCCTTACCAAACATTACCCCAAATATAATTCCTACAACAGCTATCCAATAAGGCGTAGATGGAGGTAAAATCATAGTATATAAAATACATGTTACAAATACTGCCTCTGATATTTTTTTGTTATTCTTTTTTTCAAATATGTATTCAACAACTACACCAAATATGGTTACAACTAATAAAAGCAAGATTGTCCTCCAACCAAAAAAATATATAGAAGCAATAATAATTGGAATCAGAGAAATTATGACGGTTCTCATCATCTTTTGATTCATAAAATATTTAGCATAAAATTCTTTTAACAAAAAACCACCTCCAAAGTTTATTAAATTAATTAGTTTATATAATAGATACCACTTAATTGTAAATTTATTCACAAAATAGATTTTATATATAAAAAAAACTGTGGTCTATAGACCACAGTTTTAAAATCCATTAAATTTGATCAGCTTAGTTTTTCAACATCATATTTCTTTTCAAGTTCTTCTATTTTTTCTAGATATATATCTTGTTGTTCAAGTCTTGTAAATTGAGTTCTAACTTCATCTTTGACTTCTTCAAAAGATTTTTCCTCTTCTTCTATTTTATCTTCTAATCTTATAATGTGATATCCAAATTCAGTTTTAACTGGTTTTGAAATTCCACCTACATCCATAGAAAAAGCATAGTTTTCAAATTCAGGAACTAATTGTCCTCTACCAAACTCTCCTAAACTACCACCATTGTCTTTTGAAGGGCAAGTGGAATATTTAGAAGCCGCTTCTTCAAAACTTAATCCTTCTTCCATCTCTTTAAAAATTTCATCTGCTTTTTCTTCATCTTCAACTAAGATGTGGCTTGCAACCCTAGCTTCAGGTTTTTTGAAGTGATCTTTATGTTCTTCATAGTATTTTTTTAATTCTTC
>CAZRHX010000210.1:0-3180 GCA_964599855.1 uncultured Tissierella sp.
GCTCTTGCCTGCATTCTATATATTTCTGGATAAGTTACTGCCAATCTACATCCTCTATGACCTAACATAGGGTTAGTTTCTTGTAGTTCAGCTATTCTATCTTTTAGATCTAAGAATGAGATATTCATAGATTCTGCAAGTTCTTCTATATCTTTTTCTCTTGTAGGAATAAATTCATGTAGAGGTGGGTCCAATAGTCTGACAGTTACTGGCCTATCTCCCATAGCTTGGTATAGCTCATAGAAATCTTTTCTTTGTACTGGAAGAAGTTCATCTAGTGCTTTTTTCCTAGCATCTAGACCATTTGCCATTATCATTCTTCTTGCTGATGCTATTCTTCCTTCACCAAAGAACATGTGCTCAGTTCTACAAAGTCCTATTCCTTCAGCTCCAAATTCTAAACCTTGTTTAGCATCCTTAGGCGTATCTGCATTTGCTCTTACTCCCATGGTTCTTACTGAATCTACATGTTCCATAAACTCTCCAAAGCTTCCACTTAAAGTAGGGGATACTTTAGCTATTTCTCCAACATATACCTTTCCAGTATTTCCATCTAAAGATATATATTCTCCTTCTCTTACAGTTACATCTCCAGCTCTCATTGTTTTTTCTTCTTCATCTATTCTGATTTGACTACAACCTGCCACGCAGCACTTACCCATACCTCTTGCAACTACAGCAGCGTGAGAAGTCATTCCACCTCTTGATGTAAGTATTCCTTCCGCTGAATCCATTCCTTCTATATCTTCAGGAGATGTCTCCGCTCTTACTAGGATACATTTTTCTCCATTTTGTTTTGCAAGTACAACATCATCTGCATCAAAATATACCTTGCCTGAAGCAGCTCCAGGAGACGCTCCAAGACCTGTTGCTATAAATTCTGATTCAGCTAGTTTTTTCTCATCAAATGTAGGATGAAGTATTTGGTCAAGCTGATATGGATCTATTCTATTTATCGCTTCTTCTTTTGTTATAAGTCCTTCTTTTATAAGATCTGTAGCTACAGTTATTGCAGCTTCTATAGTTCTCTTACCATTTCTAGTTTGAAGTATATACAGCTTACCATTTTCTATAGTAAATTCTATATCCTGCATATCCTTATAGTGATGTTCTAATTGTTCGCAGTAGGCAGCAAACTCATCATAGATTTCAGGCATAATATCTTTTAAATGTGAAATAGGTTCCGGTGTTCTTATTCCCGCTACAACGTCTTCACCTTGCGCATTCATAAGATACTCACCATATAAAAGATTTTCTCCATTTGCAGGATTTCTAGTGAAGGCTACTCCTGTACCAGAAGTTTCTCCCATATTACCATACACCATTGACTGTACATTTACTGCAGTACCAAGATTTGATGGTATATTATTTAATCTTCTATATATAGTAGCTCTTGGGTTCATCCAAGACTTAAATACTGCTATTACAGATAGTTCTAATTGTTCTATAGGTTCTTGTGGAAATTCATTTCCTGTTTCTTCTAAGTATACTTCTTTATATTGTTTTACTAATTTTTTAAGACTTTCTGCCTTTAATTCATTATCTAACTCTACTCCTGCTTCTTCTTTCATTTTATCCAAGAGATAATCAAATCTAACTTTTGGAATCTCCATAGCTACATCTGAGAACATCTGAATAAATCTTCTATAACTATCGTAAGCAAACTCTTCATTACCAGTAGATCTTGCAAGTCCTTCTACTGAATCATCATTTAAACCAAGGTTTAATATAGTATCCATCATTCCAGGCATAGAAAACACAGATCCTGAACGAACTGAAACAAGAAGTGGATTTTCTTTATCTGAAAAGCTTTTGCCAATGTTTTCTTCTAAATTTTTCATTTGAAATTGGATTTCTTCTTTTAATTCATCCCAAAGCTTTTCATCTTCTTCGAAAAATCTAATACAAGCTTCAGTAGTGACAGTAAAGCCTGGTGGTACTGGTAATCCCTCATTAGTCATCTCTGCTAAATTGGCACCCTTACCTCCTAGTAAACTTTTCATTTCCTTGGATCCTTCTCTAAAATCATATACATACTTATTTGTCATATATATACCTCCCTAAAATTTATATATTCTATTGGATATTAAAATCAATGGAATTTTTTGATGCTAAGCTTAAAATTAATTCGGCTGTTTCCTCTATAGCTTTATTTGAAACATCTATTATTGGACAGCCTATTTTTTTCATTATTCTTTCAGCATATTCTAATTCATCAAGTATCCTTTCAAATGTAGCATAGTTTGATCCTCTGCCAAGCCCAAGAGCTTTAAGTCTTTCTACTCTTATTCTATTTAAGTTTTCAGCATTGTTTGTAAGACCTATTATCTTTGTAGAAGGTATCTCAAACAGCGCTTTTGGAGGTGGCACTTCTATAACAAGTGGAACGTTTGCAACCTTTATATTTCTATTGCTCAAATACATAGAAAGAGGTGTTTTAGAAGTTCTCGATACTCCTATAAGTACAAGTTCAGCATCTATAAGTCCATCAGGATCTTTACCATCGTCATATTTTACTGCAAATTCTATAGCAGATACTCTACTAAAATAGTCATCGTCAAGTTTTCTTATAATGCCAGGTTCTCTTAAAGGAGAAGTTCCTATCTTTTTTTCTAGTATATCTATTATGGGATTCATTATATCAATAGCTAGTATTCCCATTTTATCAGTATAGTCTTTTACATAGTCTGCAAGGACAGTTTCTACCAAAGTATATATTATTATAGTATTTTGTTTTACAGAAGCCTTTTTTAATATATCTTTTAAATCATCTAACTTCTGAATATATGGAAATCTTTTTATATTATAGTCTTCAGTAGCAAATTGCGAAACAGCAGCTTTCGCTACAAGTTCTCCAGTTTCTCCCAAAGAATCAGAAACAATATATATATCTAATATATGCAACTAAACATCTCCTTTATTATGTATTTTGCTATCAAATCTATAATATAACACATTACTGCTAAATGCAATACCAATTGTATAGATAATTCTATATCTTTAGAAGAGTTGCATTCCTTAAACTCTATAAAAAAACGTGTCCTAAAGTTATCTATTTAAACTTTAAGGATACATTTTTCTATTAAGTCAGTGTTTTTATCCATTTCTTGGACCTTATTCTTGGTATTGAAACTATAAACTTAAATATTTCTTCAAATGTAACAAGTAAAAAAACTATAT
>CAZRHX010000211.1:0-3166 GCA_964599855.1 uncultured Tissierella sp.
ACATCTTAGTTTTATACATTCTACTTGTAATTATGATTCCCATCGTAGTTGATCCTACAAAAGATGCTGTAGCATCTACTGCACTTTTGCCCGGTGTTTTAAAGAGTGGCCTCATGAGAGGTTCAAGAAGAACTCCTAAAAAGTCTATTAAACCATAATCTGTTAAGAAAGGAATAAAGACAGCTCCTACTGGTATGATAGCTGCTACTCCTACAACTACTGATGGAATAACCATTTCACCTGTAGATGCTCCTACTATCATCTCTGGTGCTGCATACCAACCTACTTTATTTATGAAATAAAGTACTGCAAAGATTGCACCTAACATATAAAGTACTGGATGAATAATTGAATCTGCCTTATAATAATTGTGTAATTTGCTGCCTTCTTTTGAAAAGAATTTTCCTATAACACTTGTGATACCAGTTAGTGCTAGGATAATTGTAACTATAAGTAAAGCTCCTACCTGTTGCCCATTTATTGTTATAAGTTTCTCTACTAAAGCAATAGCCCCCTGATAAAGTATACCAAATGGAATATTACCATTTATTGGAACAAAGAATACAAAGATCGCTATGAGAGATAATATAAGAGATGTTATTCCAAACTTTGTTTTATCAGCCTTATCAAGTTCTATATTGTCTAATACTTGGGGCTCATTTAAGTCTAGCGTGGTAAGGTCATAATCTTTATTTTTACTTAAATTTATTTTTCCTGTTTTATCCATAATGTCACCTTCTCTTTTTTATTTTTTATATTTAGGAGGTTAAAGTGATTATTAAAAAATAATCACTTTAATCTTTGTTATATTATTTATTTTCTAAGTCTATCTACTTAGCCCATTAAATGTGTTTCTAATATTTGATCCATTCTCAATCCTTGAAGTCCTAAATAATGCTCTAAATTGTTTAAGAGATACTCAAGCTTTGTAGGTCCTACTAATTCTGAACCAGTTACAGCTATTCCATATTTTTGAGCTTCTAATTTTACAAGTTCAAAAGTTCTATATAGAGGAGTTTGTCCACAGTTAAACATATTCATTGAAACTACCACACCTTCTCTTTCAGGGAACTTAATTCCAACTGCTCTTACAGTTGAAAATCCTCCGCTTGGTCCTCTAACAGCCTTAGCTATCGCTTTAGCGATTGAAACATCTTCCGTAGCTAAGAATACATTGTAAGCGGTTAAGCCTTCCATTTCAGCTGAAACTATTGTAGCTCCATATTGTGGGCTCAGTTTGCCGTCTTTTGATAGGTCCGGTTTTCTAGCTTCTCTATCTGGATGATTTTCATCATCTAATAAGGCTTTAACACCCTCATATTGTCCTTTTCTTATAAAGCTGATACTTTTTCTGTCTTCATTACTAGCATTTTCTGCTGCAAAGAAGATAGGAACTCCATGCTTTTCATATAGTTCTTCTCCGATTTCTTGAGCTAGTGCTTTTACTTCATCTAATTCTATGTTTGAAAAAGGATATAGTGGAATTGTATCTTGTGAACCAATTCTAGGATGAGATCCTTTTTGCTCTCTCATGTCTATATGTTTATATGATTGTGCAGCCATTTCAAGAAGTGCTTCTTTAAGTGGTCCTGGTTCTCCTATCATAGTAAGTACTGTTCTGTTAAAATCATGCTCTGGTTCAACTGATATTAACTTTACGCCTTCTCTATTTTTTATAGCGCCTGATACTGCCTCTATAACTTCCTCGTCTCTACCATTACTAAAGTTTGGAATTGCTAATATATATTGTTTTTCTTGATTTTCCATTTTTAAAAACCTCCATTTGTTTTTTAAGCGTTTAATCTTTCATAAACAACTTTTAAATTTTCTTCTTTTAAATCTTTTCCTTTTTCTAACATATCATCTACTTTTTCAGAGATTTCTTTCTTATAGGCTTGATCTTTTAAACTAGTAAGATTTATACTTACGTTTAGAAGAGCCCCTTCCATTCCTGAATAAGCCAGCAATATTCCTACACCTATATCAGTTATAGCGTTAATATTTCCATGTTTTGCAAACACATCTTGTAGTTCTAAAACTCTTAAACATTTTTCCGCACATGTAAGTGGTACATCTAGAGCTATCTTATATCCCTCTTGGATAGCAGTTGATCTTTTCTTTTTATCTTCATCACTTTCTTTTGGCATTTTGAAAGCTTTCATCACCTGATCAAATGCTTTTGAGTCTTCATCTACTATCTTGGCTAATCTATCAAAAAGACTTTCCATTTCTTTAGAATTACTTTCCATGTGGCTTTTAGCCTCCTCAGCCATATCTTCATATCCTTTTTTACCGAAAGTAAGACCTCCTACCATGCTAGTCAGAGCTGAGCCTAGTACTCCAACATAGGCTGAAACACTTCCTCCCCCTGGAGTTGGATCACTTGATCTAGTTACTTGAGCAAATTCTTTTAAACTATTATCTATAAACAAATTATGCACCTCCATAGATTTTATTTTATCTCTATTATTTATTAGTCTTTTATATCTATAATATAGTGCAAGTTTTGTGCCAAGTATTAAATAATTTTAAATATTATACTTATAAACTCAGTAAAGTAGATGTCTAGACTATGCTTTTTAAATATAAATAAAGCTAAAATTCTAAAAAAGTTGAAAAAAAATAGATAATAAACATCTAAATAGAAGAATTATTTCTTCTATAGTGTTTATTATCTATTGAAAACGATATCATAAGCCCTTGCTAATAAAGCTTATAGGAATTAATTCTTCTAAATGGGAATTAATTCCTCAAAAAGATAAAACTATACCTAATCTTTTTGCTTTTTTTCTGAGTGTACTATTTTCAAGACCTGTCTTATCGCTTAAATCATTTATATCTCTGCTTTTTTCTATATAATCCTCTAAGAGAATCTTTTCATATTGCAGTACATTTTCTTTAAATCTTTTCTTAAATCCTATATTTCCCATTAAGCTATTTCCTATATCTCCATCCAATACATCTTCTCCTTTTATAGTATCCGAAGAAGTTGTCACAATCAGTCTTTCTATTTCATTTTCTATTTCTCTGACATTACCAGGCCAAGAATATCCCAAGAGGATTTTCATAGCCTCTGAAGAAATTTCCTTTTTAAAATCATATTTATTATTTAATCTCATTAAAAACAATTCTATTTCGTTCATTGTCGCAAATTATTAAGAATTAA
>CAZRHX010000212.1:0-3146 GCA_964599855.1 uncultured Tissierella sp.
ACTCATGTCAAGAATAGGATTAAATCCAATTTCCATTCCGAGTGGTGTAGAAATAAATATAGATAATAAAAATTTTGTTAAAGTCAAGGGACCTAAAGGCGAACTATCTGAACAAATAGCTCCAGAAATGGAAATCAAAATAGAAGATAATGTGCTTTCAGTAGCTAGGCCTACTGAAAACAAAAGACATAAATCTTTACACGGTTTATCAAGAACTTTGATCGCAAATATGATAGAGGGTGTAACTGAAGGTTATACTAAGAAATTAGAAATTGAAGGTACAGGATATAGAGCAGCAAAACAAGGTAGTAAATTAGTTCTAGGATTAGGATATTCTCATCCAATAGAATTAGAAGATCCAGAGGGAATAGAAGTAGAAGTTCCAGCAGCTAATAGAATAGTTATTAAAGGAATAAACAAGCAACAAGTAGGAAACTATGCTTCTGTTATAAGAGGATACAGACCGCCAGAGCCTTATAAAGGAAAAGGTGTTAAGTACGAAGGCGAACAAATAAGACGTAAAGTTGGTAAGACTGGTAAGTAGAAGGGAGTGAATTATATTGCTAAAAAAGATTAATAAAAATGTAAATAGAAAAGCAAGACATACTAGAGTAAGAAAGAAGATCACAGGAACTTCTGAAAGACCTAGACTAAATGTTTATAGAAGTGGAAAACATATATACGCTCAAATCATTGATGATACTACAAAATCTACATTAGCATCGGCTTCTACTTTAGATAAAACGCTTGAACTTACTTCAACTAGTAATAAAGAAGCAGCTAAAAAAGTGGGCGAAACTATAGCTAAAAAAGCTTTAGATAGAGATATAGAAAATGTTGTATTTGATAGAAGTGGATATATTTATCATGGAAGAATAAAAGAGCTGGCTGAAGGTGCAAGAGAAGCTGGACTTAGATTCTAAAAAAGGAGGTAAATAATGGAACATTCATTCATTAATCCAAATGAATTAGACTTAAAAGAAAGAGTAGTTAATATAAATCGTGTTACTAAAGTAGTAAAAGGTGGTAGAAACTTTAGATTTAGCGCTCTAGTAGTTGTAGGGGATGAAAATGGCCATGTTGGAATAGGCATGTCTAAAGCCCTAGAAGTACCAGAAGCTATCAGAAAAGCAATACAAGATGCTAAAAAACATATTGTAGCAGTACCACTTAAAGACACTTCAATACCTCACGAGATACTTGGAGTATTTGGAGCAGGAAAAGTATTATTAAAACCTTCTAAAGAAGGTACAGGAGTTATAGCTGGTGGCGCTGTACGTGCGGTATGCGAGCTAGCTGGTATAAGAGATATAAGAACAAAATCTCTTGGTAGCAGTAATCCAAGAAATGTTGTCAATGCAACCATGGATGCCTTAATGAATCTTAAAAGAGCTGAAGACGTTGCAAAATTAAGAGGCAAAACAGTAGAAGAATTATTAGGTTAGGAGGGGTTTTAAAATGGCTATGATTAAAATCAAATTAGTTAAAAGTCCAATAGGTAAAATTGAAAAGCATAAAAGAACAGTTGAAGCACTTGGCTTTAAAAAGGTTAATCAAGTAGTGGAAAAGGATGATACCCCTCAAATTAGAGGCATGATAAACCAAATAAGCTATATGGTTGAACTTGTAGATTAAGTAAAAGGAGGTGTAAATCTATGAAATTAAACGATTTAAGACCTAATGTAGGTGGAGGAAGCAAACGAAGAAAAAGACTAGGTAGAGGTACTGGTTCAGGTCTTGGAACAACATCTGGAAGAGGACATGATGGGCAAAACTCTAGATCAGGTGGAGGCGTAAGACCTGGATTTGAAGGAGGTCAAATGCCTTTATTCAGGAGACTTCCTAAGAGAGGCTTTACAAATATATTTAAAAAAGAAATTGGAACTATAAATATAGATGACTTAAATAGATTTGAAGAAGGTACAGTAGTAAATCCAGAATTGTTAATCCAAAATGGGTTAATTAAGAAGGCTCATTCAAAAGATGGAGTTAAAATTCTTGGAGATGGAGAGTTAAATGTTAAATTAACAGTTCAAGCTCAAAGATTTAGTAAAGCTGCTGTAGAAAAGATTGAATCCACAGGTGGTAAGGCTGAGGTGATATAAATGATCTCTACTTTGAAAGATGCTTGGAAGATTCCTGAGATAAGAAAAAAAATAAATTTTACTGTGCTTATGCTTTTAATATTTAGACTGGGATCAAATATTCCAGTTCCTTATATGGATAAGGAAGTAATAAAAAGTATATTCGAATCTAGTCAAGGAGGTCTTTTACAATTCTTAGACCTTATGGCTGGTGGTACATTTAGTAATTTTAGTATATTTGCAACCAATATATATCCATATATAACAGCATCTATTATCATACAACTCCTTACTATAGCGATTCCAAGACTTGAAGAACTTGCTAAAGAAGGAGAAGAAGGTAGGAAAAAGATAGGAAAGATTACAAGGTTTGCAGCTGTTGGATTAGCTATTATACAAGCTGTTGGTTATACATTAGGATTTTTTAGTAGTGCTCTAGAGAGCACAGGTGCACTTCAAAAGCTTATAGTAATTATAACTCTTGTAGCTGGTACTTCACTTTTGATTTGGATAGGAGATTTAATTACAGAAAAAGGAATTGGAAATGGTATCTCCATGCTAATATTTGTAGGGATAATCTCTAGATTACCAGCATCGCTTATACAAACTTTTCAATTAGTTGCTGCAGGTAGTTTAAATATTATTAAAGTATTAGTATTTGGATTAGTGTTTTTAGGAATTATTGCCGTGGTAGTTGCACTGCAACAAGGAGAGAGAAAAGTAAGTGTTCAATATGCAAAGAGAGTTGTAGGAAGAAAAATGTATGGTGGACAAAGCACACATATACCTATAAAAGTATCTATGGCAGGAGTTATGCCAGTGATATTTGCTTCATCACTTTTAGCACTTCCACAGACCATAACTTTGTTTTTTGATGGTGCTGGGTCAGCATGGATTACTAAGTGGTTAACCCCACAAGGTAGTATTGGGATATGGGTATATTCAATATTGAACATAGTTCTGATAATGTTTTTCACATACTTTTATACTGCTATTCAATTTAATACTGTCGAATATGCTAAGAACTTACAACAAAATGGAGGATTTATTCCTGGTATAAGA
>CAZRHX010000213.1:0-930 GCA_964599855.1 uncultured Tissierella sp.
TGCACCTATAACTATCTTTTCAGGATGGTCTTTAGCAACAATATAAGCTTTTCTAAAAGCAAGTGACATCACAAGTTCTTCTGGACTATCATCTTTATCAATTCTCTCTATTATATCTTTTTTTATAATTTTAAATTTAAAATTATACTTTTTAAAAATTTCTTCTCTTCTTTTAGAAGATGACGCAAGTATTATATCTTTCATTTATAGTCCCTTCTCATCTTTATTTCCATAAAAGATTGGATTTTTTCTTAAGTTTTTTATTATATATATCGAAGACAAGCCTACAAAATACCCTGTAAAAAGACTAACCAACATTAAAAAGGGTAAATATGTATATATTCTTATATTGTTAATCATAAGACTAGCCATGCTCACTTGAGCAAAGTTATGAGACAATGCTCCAAATATGCTAACTCCTATAAGACTAAAAGTTTTAGACAAATATCTATAGACAATGTACATAACTATACAACTAACTATAGCCCCTGAAAAACTATATATAAAACTTGAAACACTTCCTGTTATAAGCATAAGAACTATACTCTTTAAAGCCGATACAATTATTCCCTCTTTAAATCCAAAGACTACGAGGGTAACTAATACTACCATATTAGATAGACCAAGTCTTGCCCCAGGAATTGCTATCGGAAGTGGAATCGTTGACTCTAAAACACTAAGTCCAAGCCCTATGGAAACTAATATAGATAAAAATATATTTTTATTTAGTTTTTTCACATTTATCTCATCCTAGTGATTCATAATATCTATTCTATCATCCTTATCCCTGCCTTTTATTTCTATTACCATTCTATTTGGCAGACATATTATAGTTTCACCTATCTTTGAAATATATCCTTGTTTTATATCTATTTCATCTGGACAATCTGCCTCTATTACTCTGACTCTTTCGTTACCAATTTCTATTAA
>CAZRHX010000213.1:940-2124 GCA_964599855.1 uncultured Tissierella sp.
TTTTTTTATCAAATATTATTCTTTTTATCTCTTCACCATTTACTTGAATACTTACAAATTTATTTTCGTTAGAAAAAGCTTGTCTTTTTATAAATCCTAAAGAAATCAACGTTAAAATCACAACTATAAATATTAAAGCTTTATCTCCTTTTGTCATTTTAAACATCCTTTAGTTCATTTTTTGTATTTCTATTTAATATAGTTTATCATTTATATATTTTTTTTACAAGTTAAAAACCATTAAAAAAGATGACAAAAGTCGAACGATAAACGCAGATTTTGTCATCTTTTATTAGTCTTCTATTATAACTATATCTTCATGTATACCTATGCATTTTGTTGGACATTTTTCTTCGCATATACCGCAGTTTATACATTTTTCATAATCAATTTTAGCTAAACTATTTTCAAATCCAATAGCATCAACTGGACAGTTTTTAACACATATCTTACATCCTATACATCCTATAGAACAGTTTTTTCTAACTACCTTTCCAGGATCTTCACTTTTACATTTTACAACATATTTTTTATCATATGGAACTAATTCTATGATTTCTTTTGGACAAATATCTATACATTTCATACAAGCTGTACATTTTTCCTTATTTATAACAGCTATATCATTTATCATTTCTATAGCATCAAATGGACAGACATCAAAGCATGTCCCACAACCCAAACAACCATATTTACATGATTTACATCCATCTGATAATACCATTTGAACTCTACAGTCATTTATGCCCTCATAGTCATACTTTATGTTTGCTCTATCTTTGTCACCTTGACAAAGAACTACAGCAACATTTCTTTCTACATTTGCACCTTGTAAGCCCATTATATCTGCAACATTGTCAGCTACTTTTTGCCCACCTATGGGACAAGCATTTACCGGAGCCTTTCCCTCAGCTATAGCGCTAGCAAGTCCTTCACAACCAGGAAAACCACAAGCTCCACAGTTTGCTCCTGGAAGAGCATCAAGAACCGCTACTATCTTTGGATCTATAACTACAGCAAAAACTTTCGATGCAATAGACAGAAGTATTCCAAATAATAGTCCAAGTCCTCCTGTTACTAATATAGGTTTAATTAAATTTTCCATTTTACACTCCTCCTATACAAGGCCGTTGAAACCTAAAAAGGCCATAGACATAAGTCCCGCAGCTATTACAGCAATAGGA
>CAZRHX010000213.1:2134-3140 GCA_964599855.1 uncultured Tissierella sp.
ACCCTCTAAAGCTTTTGGAACATCAGCCAGTTCAAGTTTTTCCCTTACACCTGACAAAAGAATTAAAGCTAAGAAAAAACCAAGTGAAGCTCCAACTCCAGTAGTTATAGTTTCTAAAAGACTGTTTCCCTCTTTAACGTTTAAAATTGCAACTCCAAGTACTATACAGTTTGTAGTTATAAGTGGTAAAAAAACACCCATTGCGCTATAAAGAGTAGGAGATATTTTTCTTATAACAAGTTCAACAAATTGTACTAAAGATGCTATTACTAAAATAAATATTATAGTTTGCAAGTATTCTATCTTAAAAGGTGTCAATATAAATTTATCAATTGCCCAAGTAAGTATAGAAGATATGGTAATTACAAAAGTTACAGCTATACCCATACCAGTAGCAGTTTCCATTTTACCAGAAACACCAAAGAAAGGACATATTCCTAAAAACCTAGCAAATACATAGTTATTAACAAATATTGTAGAGATAAGTATTGTAAATAAGTTCATTATTTTCCCTCCTTCATATTATTGGTTTAAAGCATCTTTTTCTCTTTCTTCCATCTTTTCAGTTATGCTTTGAAATATAGCAACTAATATTCCTAGAACTATAAAGGCTCCTGCTGGTCCAACAAATATTGCTGCTGGCTGATAGCCTTTCCCAAATATATTTATTACAAAATCAGTTCCATCAAATAAAGTTCCCGCTCCTATAGCCTCTCTGATCATAGCTAATAAAACAACAGCAACCATATACCCTAGCCCTGTAGCTAAACCATCCATCGCTGATGGAATTACCTTGTTTTTATAAGCAAAAGCTTCTGCTCTTGCAAGAATTGCACAGTTTACAACTATCAAAGGTATAAATATACCAAGTGATTGATATATCGGTTGAGCAAAAGCATTCATAAGCATCTCTACTATAGTTACGAAAGTAGCTATTATTACTATGAAAGCTGGTATACGTATCTTGTCTGGTATTGCTTTTCTAAGTAAGGATACAACAACATTA
>CAZRHX010000214.1:0-3128 GCA_964599855.1 uncultured Tissierella sp.
TTCTTCTGCGGCATTATATCCTAAAAGTTTTTGTCTGAAGTTTCTAACAGCAACTTCTACTATCATGGCAACATTTCTACCAGGTTTTACAGGTATTGTAGCTGTTGAAAGTTCAACACCTAAAATCTTAGTAAAGCTTTTATCAAGTCCTATCCTGTCATATTCCTTAGCGTCATTCCAAAGTTCTAGTTCTACCACTACATCTATATACTCATAGTTTTTTACGGATCCTACTCCATATAATCTTTCTATATCAAGTATACCAAGGCCTCTTATCTCCATAAAGTGGCGTGTTATATCAGGAGACTCTCCTAGAAGTTTACCCTCTACATTTTTTATCATAACTGTATCATCAGAAATAAGTCTATGACCTCGGATTACAAGATCTAATGCTGTTTCAGATTTACCTACCCCAGATTTTCCAGTTATAAGAACCCCAACTCCATAGACTTCTACAAAGACACCATGAATTCTAGTTTCGGGTGCAAGCTGTAATTCTACATAATTCGCCATTTTATTTGATAGATTTGCTGTAGCCTTTTTAGATCTTAAGATAGTTCTATCATATTTCTTAGCTAAATGGATCATCTCTGGAAAAACATCTAAATTTCTAGAAAATATAAGTGCTGGCATTTTATATGAAAAATATGTATCCATATTTTTCATTCTTTCATCTAGAGGAAGACTATCATAGTAGTGCCACTCAGCATTTCCCATAAGCTGGATTCTGTTAGCCACAAACATATTAAAATATCCTCCTATTTGAAGTCCAGGTCTATTTATTTCAATAGTATCTATTTTAATATCATTTATATCACTTGAAGCATAAACGATTTCCAAATCCAGCTCTTCTATAATTTCTCTTAAACTTATATAATTCATCTAGTCTTCTCCTCTTACTTCATATTCACTTGGTATTATTATAGCTGCTATTATATAAAGAACTACTCCTCCAAAAAATGCAGTTGGTATTGAAAGAATAGCCCAAGCAAGCCTTATAAGAGTTGGATCTATATTGAAATACTCTCCAATTCCACCACATACCCCTGCTATCATCTTGTTTTTTTCAGATCTATATAGTTTCTTTTCCATTTTTATCCTTCCTTTCTAAAATGATTATATAAACTTTCAGCGGATCTTATATTCATTGTATCAACATCTTTTAGTTCATCTATACTTGCAGATTTTATTTTCTCTATACTCTTAAAATGTTTAAGAAGTGCAACTTTCCGTTTTTGACCAATCCCCTTTATATCGTCAAGTTCAGATTTAAACATATCTTTACTCCTAAGGCTTCTATGATAATTTATAGCAAAACGATGGGCTTCTTCTTGTATCTTATATATCATCTTAAAACCAAGTGAATCAAGATCCATATTGTATTCCGTATTATCATATATAATACCCCTGGTAGTATGAGAATCATCTTTTACTAGACCACAAACTGGAATATCTATATTGAGTTTTCTCAGTACTCTTAAAGCTATATTTACTTGACCTTTACCACCGTCCATCATTATTAAATCAGGAAAATTTGAAAATCCTTTCATCTTTAAATCTTCTGTTCTATCTTTTTCTCTAAGCCCTCTAGTAAATCTTCTAGATAAGACTTCTTCCATGCTAGCATAGTCATTAGGAGTATCTATTGATCTTATCTTAAATCTTCTGTAGTCACTTCTTTTAGCTTCTCCATTTTCAAAGACTACCATGGAGCCTACTGAATGAACTCCACTTATATTCGATATATCATAGGCCTCTATTCTTTTTATATTATCTTCTAAACCCATTATATCTTGAATCTGTTCTAAAGCTTTTAAATTTTGTCTATGTTTCTTTAAGAATTTATCTCCATATTTATTTAGCATATCTCTAGCATTTTTACCTACCATCTCTACAAGATCATTTTTATCCCCTCTTTTAGGGACTGTTATATTTACCTTACTTCCTCTTTTACTCTCTAGCCACTTACTAACAGTTTCTGTATCTTCTATTTCTGTTTCTAATACTATTTCTTTAGGTATATAAGCTGTTCCTATATAGAACTGTTTTATAAAAGAACTTAGAATTTCGCCTCTATCTTCGTTAAAAGCATCTTCTATTAGAAAATGTTCTCTGCCAAGTATCTTCCCTCCACGGATAAAAAATATCTGTATACAAACCTCTTCTAGACCTCTTGCCATAGCAATTATATCTTGGTCTATAGTAGTATCTGACACTATCTTTTGCTTTTCTTGTAAGACAAGAATTGAGTTTAACTGATCCCTATATACACTGGCCTTTTCAAATTCTAAGTTTTTAGATGCTTCAAGCATTTCATTTTCTATTAATTTTACAATGCTTTCATCTTTTCCACTTAAAAAATTTAATACTTTTTTAATTGTTTTCATATACTCTTCTTCATCTCCAAGACCTATACAGGTACCAGTGCATTTTCCTATATGATATCTAAGACAAGGCCTAAGATTTGGCTTGCTTTTATCTAGATTAACCTTACAAGTTCTTATAGGGTATATATCATGAAGTATTTCTATAACATTATTTACAGCTGTGGCATTTGGATAAGGTCCAAAGTATTTTGCACCATCTTTTAATACTCTTCTTGTCTTCATAACCCTTGGAAACTTTTCTTTTAAACATACCTTTATATAAGGATATTGTTTATCATCTCTTAAAAGTATATTATATTTTGGTTTGTGCTTTTTAATTAAATTTGATTCTAAGATAAGTGCTTCCACTTCATTGTCTACTATGATATATTCAAACTCTTTTATATGGCTTACCATGGCACGAACCTTTGCGCCTTGGTTATTCTTCTTTTGGAAATACTGCCTTACTCTATTTTTAAGTGAAATAGCTTTCCCCACATAAATAATTTCATTATCACTGTTTTTCATTATATAAACACCAGGTTTAGCTGGTAAGTTTTTTAATTCCTCATCCATATTAAACATTTTATCACCTTTGTTTTTTTATCTTTTATTACCCTTTATTATATCATATATTGCAAGAAAAAAATAAGGCATTGAATTCAATCACCTTATTTTTCTCTTCTCTATATCTCTCTTGTCTTTTCTTTAAGCCAATCTAAAACTTTTCCATCTAAATGAGAAGATAACTTTTCATAAACT
>CAZRHX010000215.1:0-1561 GCA_964599855.1 uncultured Tissierella sp.
CATACTGATAGTCAATCCAACGATAAGAGTGAGATGCAATTTCAAATCCTGCATCCAACATGGCAGGAACAACATCTGGGTTTTTTTCCAGAGCCAAAGCAACTGCAAATACTGTTGCTTTCATATCTCTTTCTTTAAACATATTCAATAGTCTCCAAAAACCAGCCCTACTTCCGTATTCATACAACCATTCCATACTCATGTGTCTAACGCCTTGTAATTTAGCTGTTCCAATCATATCTGATAGAAAAGACTCAGAATATGGATCGCCGTTTAAGATAGAGTATTCTGCTCCTTCTTCATAGTTAATGACAAACTGAACAGCTATTTTTGCTTTGTTGGGCCAGTTGGCATGAGGTGGATTAGCTCCATAGCCTATTAAATCTCTTGGTTGGTGCTTAGGGTTATCGTTTTCTAAATACATAGAATTACCTCCTAAGTTTATATAAAAGTTAACTTAATTGTAATATAAGAATACCCCAATATAAATATTAAACTCAAGAATTTTTATCACTAGAGCTTGATGATGGTATTAGAGATGAAAAAATAAAGTCATATCTTTATGCTAATCTAATGCTTTTACTTTATTTCTAAAAATATTAATATGAATAAATTACATATTGAGTCCTAGATGAGTTATCTTTAAATATAATTCCTGTTTTAAATTAATATTCTGAGTAAATTTATGATATAATGAATTTAATAAATCTTACACATTCAAGTGAGAGTGTCTATCTGTACTTTGTCAATAAAAAGAACAGATTAAAGCTAACAGATAGATACTCTGTAAAAATATGCTGGGAACGAATATATTTAACTAGTAGAAGCTTACATAGGAGTGTTGATTTAGGTATGGGAAATAAATAGAAAAACAAATGATACTCAATTAAAAATATTATAGATGAAAGAGGTTCTTACTAAAAGTATGATTAAATAATAATATATAGAGGGGGAAATAAAATTGGGATTTATTGAAAATATTAAAGATAGGGCAAAGAGGAACATTCAGACAATTGTACTGCCTGAAGCTATGGATATCAGAACATTACAAGCAGCTGAGGAGATTCTTAAGGAAAAAGTCGCAGATATTATTTTAATAGGTAAGGAAAAAGAGATTATGGATAAGGCAGATGGTCTAGATATTTCAGGAGCTAGAATCATTGACCCTGATAATTTTGATGAGATGGAAGCTTATGTTGAATTATTTACAGAACTACGCAGTAAAAAAGGTATGACAAAGGAAAAGGCGAGGGAGATTTTATCAGAAGATCCACTCTATTTAGGTGTTATGATGGTAAAAAAAGGTATGGCTGATGGTATGGTAGCCGGAGCTGCGAATGCAACTGCCGACGTACTTCGTCCATCCCTTCAGATTTTAAAAACATCAGCAGGGACAAAGCTTGTTTCAACATTTTTTGTTATGGTAGTGCCAAACTGTGAATATGGTTCAGAGGGAACATTTGTATTTTCAGACTGCGGATTAGTTCAAAATCCAAACTCAGAAGAATTGGCAGCAATTGCAGGAAGTTCAGCTAAGTCATTTGAAATACTTGTTGAAGAA
>CAZRHX010000215.1:1591-3116 GCA_964599855.1 uncultured Tissierella sp.
TAGAGGCAACACGTTTAGCTAAAGAAGCCTATCCTGATTATGCTATTGACGGAGAGTTTCAACTTGACGCAGCAATTGTTCCAAGTATAGGACAGGCAAAGGCACCTGGCAATGAAGTTGCAGGAAATGTAAATGTGCTTATATTCCCTGATTTAGATGCAGGTAATATTGGCTATAAGCTGATTCAAAGACTGGCTAAGGCTGAGGCCTATGGACCTGTAACTCAAGGTATCGCAAAGCCTGTAAATGATCTTTCCAGAGGATGCAGCTTTGAAGATATAGTAGGCGTTGTAGCAATAACAGCTGTTCAAGCTATGGATCAAAATAAATAAAATTATTGTATTGAGCAACTTTTATATTTAACTTAAAAAAGTTGACACTCAAGTACTGGTTTATCAGTAAAGAGTGCTATCTAAGTTCCTGGGAGGGATAGATGGCGCTCTTTTTATATTTTTAAGTGATTAATAAAAAAGTTATTTAAAGATAAGCTAAAAGTTTCTATAGATAGATCAGCAGAAGTATATAAAGAAATTGGATATGTAAGATCGAGCAGACTTAAAACTGAAATTATAATTTTCATAGGAGGAATAATATGATTGTTAAAAAAAGTAATTCGTATAAGTGGGTGGTCTTAGCTATTTCATTTTCACTTATGCTTGTGTTTGCTATATCCTTGTAAACCTTACCACCGATATTTGATAAGATGCAAGAGGATATATTCTTTTCTAATTCTCAAGCAGGTCCTTCAGCTTTTGGTCTTTTACTAGATAAAAGAGGGGGGGGTTTTAGTCTTGGCTTTACAATTCTAGCCTTAATTTCTCTAGTAATGATTTTATCTTTAAGTGGATTAAGACAGAAACAAGCTAAAGTAACTGGATAAAAAATCATAAGAAATCTCCCTATGACTACTAATATTTATTAAATGAATCTTTGTACTTTGTAAAAATATAATGGTCCTGTTGATGTGGTTTAGTTAGATTACAATGTTTTTAAGAAAAAAGAATTGTGAAAAATATAGAAAATTATATATAAATGGGTATAGGCATAATAATGTAAGATTAGAAGATGAATATGTTTTATACTATTGATGAGGAGTGAAAGAAGATGAAAGAAAAAGTAGTTATAATTGGTGCATCAATTACAGGAGTTTATGCAACGACTAAATTGGTTAGAGATGATTTCGATGGGGATATAACCCTTATTGATAAAAAAAATGTATTTCCCTATAATACTTATCCACTTTCAAAAGAGTGGATGATGGATTTTGATGAAATGGATCCTCCACTTTTAAAGGAGAAGGAGTATTATAAAAAGAATAACATTAATTTAAAACTAAATACCAAAGTGGATTCTGTTAATTGGAAAGATAAAACTGTAAGAACTCACCTTGATGAAATAATTCCTTATGACCATTTAATTATTGCAACAGGTTCTAAATTGCGTGAGATAAAATTACCTGGCGATGATGCTAAAGGTGTTTTTTACCTTCGTGAATTTAATGATGCAAAGATGATTAAGCAATGGG
>CAZRHX010000216.1:0-1132 GCA_964599855.1 uncultured Tissierella sp.
CCTAATCGTTTTTTGTTTGAAGACAGAGTCAATAATGCAATTGACCTATCTAAAAAAAGAGGAAGTTTTATCTCTATAATATTTATAAATTTAGATAACTTTAAATCAGTCAATGACACAATAGGGCATAGGGGTGGAGATGCTCTGCTAAATCAAGTCGCTAAAAGTTTATCTGAAGTGATTGATAAAAATGATACTATTGCTAGATTGAGTGGGGATGAGTTTATGATTATGATAAATAATCTTAAAGATTATAGTCCGATTATTAAGATGGCAGAGAGAACAATGAAAGTTTTCTCACGAGTGTTTACAGTTAATGATCAAGACTTTTCCATTACAGCCAGTGCTGGTATCTCAATATATCCATCAGATGGAGAAGATTCAGAGACCTTAGTTAAAAATGCTGATATTGCCATGTATAAGGCCAAAGCTAAGGGGAGAAATCAATATAAAATATGCACTAGGGAAATTAAAGACGAAATGAAAATGTATAAAGAACTATCTAATGATTTATATAGTGCCTTGGAGAGAAATCAACCCCAGATAGATCTTCTTACAAAAAAAATAATAGGAGTAGAGGCCTTACTTAGATGGAATCATCCTCAACTTGGCATGATATCTCCTGAGATATTTATTCCTATAGCAGAAAAAAATAGCCTTATAAATAGCATTGGTGGCTGGGTCTTAAGAACTTCTTGCTTGCAAAATAAAAAATGGCAGGATATGGGCTTAGCTGACATAGAGATAGCCGTTAACTTATCAGCTGTACAGATGTTAAATTATAATATAGCAGAGAATATAGAAGCCATTATCAAAGAGACCGGATTAGATCCCAAATATATGGGATTAGAAATCACAGAAAGCATAGCGATTAAGGAGACCGATCATGTAATAGATGTCTTAAATAAGCTTAAGAAGATAGGTGTCTCAATTGCAATTGATGACTTCGGAACAAAGTACTCTTCTCTTAGCAGATTAAAGCTACTTCCAATTGATCGAATTAAGATTGATATGCAGTTTGTTCAGGGCATAGAATGCAATGAAAAAGATAGAGCCATAACTATGACAATCATTAATTTGGCAAAAAGCTTAGGTCTCAATGTTTTGGCAGAAGGAGTAGAAACCGAAGCAC
>CAZRHX010000216.1:1142-3098 GCA_964599855.1 uncultured Tissierella sp.
TGTGTGATTCAGTACAAGGCTATTACTATTATAAGCCTATGTCAGCTGAGGAATTGGAAGAGATACTTGCAAAAAATTAAAAATAAATGAGTTAAAGAAGGATGTTCTTTAGCGGCGGAATTTAAAATATATTAGAAAATAGAATGTTTACACATAAAAAAGTCCAATAATTTAATTATTGGACTTTTTTATCTAACAGCCTATATTTTTGAACTTATCTTTATCATCAAACAAAATCTAATTATATCAGTTGATTTTACGTCTAAAGTTAATAAAAAACAATACTAAAGAAACTGTGAAAACTGCAAGAATAAAAGTAATTGATAGAGTCAAACTAATTGGCTCTCCCTTCCATTCTAGTATAACACCCAATGTATTAGTATATATATCTACAGCTGCTTGGGGCGCACCACTAAAGGTTATATCAATTGAATCTTTCATAAGGACCTGTCTAAACAAGGATGCAATATGTGAAAAAGGCAAAAGTTTAAGGACTCTTTGTATGCTAGCTGATAGCTGTCCTATGGGAATATACATACCATTTATAAAGCCGATTGAAGTACCGATAATTAAACTAACAGCTGAAAAGGCGCTATTAGTGGAGATAAAAGATACCAAGAGCCCCATTATAGATGAATTCATCATTGAAGAGATGAAGATCAATCCAATAGTTTTTATTATTATCTCTAAAGTAAAGTAATATCCTGTATCAACAAATATATATAAGCCATAGACAATAAATACTATGAGACTTATGATAACACCAATAATAAAGGCAGATATAACGCCAGCCATAGGATAGGTTGACATAGAGAGAGGAGAACTCTTAAAGTCCCTAATAACTTTATTTTCTTTATCATTTACCATAAATCCCAATGCTCCTAAGGAGCTTGTTAGCGTAGTAATAGATAAGATACCAGCAAGAATCCAAGTATTAATCAAATAAGATAAGTTTTCTTCCTTTATTAAGCCACTGACTTGTTCTCTTACAGAATTTAATTGATTATTTGATAAAAACAAAACATATACAAGAATAAGGATCAGAGCTCCTATTAGTGAAAAAAATACTGAAGCCTTATCTCTAAAATATAAATTCACATTTCGATAAATTAACTTTCTCATAATTTACTTGACCTCCTGACTTTTGCCAATTATATTTAAAAACACATCATCCATGTTACCTTGAATCATTTCAAAAGATGAAATAGATGCTTTTAAATCAGACAAAATACTAATGGCTTTATCTGCAGATGTAATTTCAATTATAATTGTCTCTTTGTCTAAAAGATAAGATATATTATTTTCTTGAAGATATTTAAATACCTCACTTGAAGGATTATATATTTTCAATAATTCTTTAGTATATTTTTCCTTAAGATCATGTGGACTACCCTCAGCTACAACTTCGCCTTTACTTATAATTGTTATACTATCAGCATTAGCAGCTTCTTCCATATAGTGAGTTGTTAAAAATACAGTCATCCCAAACTTTTCCTGCATATCTCTAATTGTTTTCCAGACAGATATTCTTGTTTTGGGATCTAAGCCTGTTGTTGGTTCATCTAAAAACAATATCTTTGGTTGATTTATTAAGGCCCGAGCTATGTCAGCTCTTCTCCTTTGACCTCCCGATAGTTTTCCATAGCGACGATTTAAGAATTCATCACACTCGGTTATTCGACAAGCCTCGACTATTCGCTCCTTTAAAACATCTCCTTCTAAACCATAAAAAGAACCCCTTACAAGCAAGTTTTCCTTAACAGTCAATAAATCATCCAAAACGCTGGTCTGGAAAACCACACCGATATTTTCACGAATTGCCTGATCATCCTTACCCAGCTGCCAATCATTAATAGTAACATGACCTGAGTTTTTAGTAATGAGTGTAACTAGTATATTTATGGTTGTTGACTTACCAGCACCATTTGGACCAAGAAAAGCAAACAAACTACCCTT
>CAZRHX010000217.1:0-1929 GCA_964599855.1 uncultured Tissierella sp.
TTCACACAGATGCTGTTCAAGCTATGGGTAGTATTAAAATGGATGTAAAGGATATGAATATAGATCTTTTATCTATCTCAGCACATAAAATATATGGACCTAAAGGGATAGGAGCATTATATATTAGAAAAGGATTACGAATTGATTCTTTAATAACTGGTGGTGGACAGGAAAGAAATAAAAGAGCAGGTACCGAAAATGTTCCGGCTATAGTAGGAATGGGAAAAGCCATAGAACTAGCATATGAGAATCTAGAAGAACACAACAATAGATTGATTTTTCTTAGAGATAAATTAATAGAAAAAATAGAGGATAATATAGATGAAATAAAGTTAAATGGTCATAGAACAAAGAGATTGCCCAACAATGTTAACTTTTCTTTTAAATATATTGAAGGAGAATCACTTCTTCTTAGCTTAGACATGGTAGGTATTGCTGGATCTAGCGGCTCGGCTTGTACATCAGGTTCTCTCGATCCTTCTCATGTATTGTTAAACATAGGACTTACCCATGAAATAGCTCATGGATCATTAAGACTTAGTTTAGGAGATTTTAACAATGAACAAGAACTAGATTATGTTGTAGAAGAGTTAAAGAAAATAGTAGAGAGACTTAGAAAGATGTCGCCATTATATGATAAACTTGAGGAGGAAAATTAATGTATTCAAAAACAGTTATGGAACACTTCACAAATCCTAGAAATGTAGGAGAAATTGAAAATGCAGACGGTATAGGAGAAGTAGGAAATGTAAAATGTGGAGATATAATGAGAATGTATTTGAAAATAGAAGGCAACAGTATAGTGGATGTAAAATTTAAAACTTTTGGATGTGGTTCTGCTATAGCTTCTTCTAGTATGGCTACAGAGCTTATAAAAGGTAAGACAATAGATGAAGCTATGAAGCTTACTAATAAAGCAGTAGCAGATGCATTAGATGGACTTCCGCCCGTTAAGATGCATTGTTCCGTTCTTGCAGAACAAGCTATTAAAGCAGCTCTACTTGATTATTCTAAAAAGAATAATATCCATATAGAAGGCTTAGCAGATTTAGACTTTGATGATGACGGTCATCATCATGAAACAGAAGAATAAACTATAATTGGGCAGCTAATAGCTGTCTAATTACATATAGGTGGTGAAAACATGGTAGGTCAAGGCTCGCCAGATATCTTTATAAAAGCTATTGGAATACTAACTATTATATTAACATTTTTAGTTATCTATTATCTTATAAATATAGGAAATAGATTTGTGAAGAATGACAAAAAAATAAACATAAAAAACAAGTGGATAGTAGTAGTATTTATATCTTTGATATCTTTTTATTTTATGTATATTTTCATAAAGAGAAATCCATTTTTATATGATATATTTATAACTACCATAGTATCTATGGTACTTGCTTATACATTAAATCCTTTAATAAATAAATTAGAAAATCGTGGAATAAAAAGAATGTATGGTGTTTTAATAATATACTTATCTATACTTGCAATATTTTTCATCTTAGCATTTCTAATAATACCACAGGCCGGAAGAGAAATAAAAAGACTCTTTACACATCTACCACTATATTTTGAGCAAGGGTCAGATATAGTAGACAAAATATATAGAGAATATTATTCTATACTGGGAGTATTACCCTCAGTATTTAGTGATATAGAAAAAATTATTATGGAAAATATAACTAAGATCCAAAATATTTTGTTAGAAGGTTTGAAAAACTTTGTAGGAGTTATAATGGGTATGACTTCTAAGATTATAAATATTATATTAACTCCCATTTTAACATTATATTTTTTAGTAGATAAAGATTATTTTACAAAAAAAATAAAAACTTTAATACCTAAAAAATATAGAAAAGATATTATTTATTTAGCTATTACAATAGATAAATCTCTTTCACAATTCATTAGAGGAAGACTTTT
>CAZRHX010000217.1:1939-3058 GCA_964599855.1 uncultured Tissierella sp.
CATTGACTTTGCATTTGTTATTGGACTTATGACAGGTATTTTTGATATTATTCCTTATATTGGACCTTTAATAGGTTTTATACCTGCCTTATTCTTTGGCTTTATAGAAAGTCCAATAAAAGCTGTATGGGTGAGTATTTTGTTTTTAGTGATTCAGTGGGGAGAAAACAATATCTTAGCTCCAAAGATAATAGGAGATAGTATGGGTATTCATTCTCTGGTAATATTTTTAGCCATTATAATAGGTGGAGGGGTATTTGGTGTATTTGGTATGATAGTTTCAGTACCACTGGTAGCGGTATTTAAGATTATATATGAATTTATAAAAAATAAAATTAAAACCCGAGTAATTAGAAACAATTGACAAAAACTTTATATTAAATTATAATCCAGATAGACATAAAATTCTCCTCCCAAAGCAGGAGGGGATTTTTTTATAATTAAATGAACGAAAAAGAGGTGTAAATATGAAAAAGTTAGGACTACATGAGATTAGAAAAGAATTTTTAGGTTTTTTTGAAGAAAAAGGACATTTAGTTGTGCCAAGTTTTTCTTTAGTGCCTAAAAATGATAAATCTTTGTTACTTGTAGGGGCTGGTATGGCTCCAATGAAAAAATATTTTACTGGAGAGCTAAAGCCACCAAATAAAAGAATGGCCACCTGTCAAAGATGTATAAGAACAGGAGACATTGAAAATGTAGGTAAAACTGATAGACATGCAACATTTTTTGAAATGCTTGGGAACTTTTCTTTTGGAGATTACTTTAAAAAAGAAGCCATAGAATTTGCTTGGGAGTTTTTAACAGAGAGACTTGAGATAGATCCAGATAGCCTCTGGGCATCTGTTTATTTTGAAGACACAGAAGCAGTTAAGATGTGGAATGAGCATATAGGAATGTCTATAGAAAAAATTGTTCCACTTGGAAAAGAAGACAACTTTTGGGAACTTGAGATAGGACCTTCGGGACCTTGTTCAGAAATATATATAGATAGAGGAGAAAAGTACGGATGTGGTTCAAAAGATTGTAAACCAGGTTGTGAATGCGATAGATTTTTAGAAGTTTGGAATTTAGTATTTACACAATTTGATAAAGATGAAAAAGGTGTATATCATCCTT
>CAZRHX010000218.1:0-3044 GCA_964599855.1 uncultured Tissierella sp.
AAGATCAAAAGCTTTAGGGTCTTCAGGGTTTGGATATCCAACACTTGTAAAGTTAGGATCTGGATTTTCTTGTTTTGCTACTACAAACACATTTTCAAATCCCCTATCTTTTAATACCCTTCTAACTGGTATGTTTCCAGTCCCATTTAGAGGCGTATAAACGACTCTTATATCTTTATCCAGTTCATCACCATCTCTTATCTTCTTATTTAAAATTTCCCTATTATATTTTTCATCTATTTCACTACCTATATATTCTATAAGGCCTTTTTCTAAAGCTTCTTCTAAATCCATGATCTTTATTTCTTTAAAGTCATCTATTTTTGAAATTTCATCTAAGATTTCATCAGCTATATCATCTAATATCTGTGAACCTTCTTCCCAATATGCTTTATAGCCATTATACTCTCTTGGGTTGTGACTGGCAGTAACTACTATACCAGAGATTGTACCTAGTTCTCTAACTGCATATGAAAGAATTGGAGTTGGTCTTATGCCATCAAATAAATAGGTTTTTATTCCATTGGCTGCAAGAACTCTAGCTGCAGTTTCAGAAAACTCATCTGAATATTGTCTTACATCATAAGCTATAGCAACTCCCATATCCATAGCTTTTTGTCCTTTATTTACAATAGTAGAAGCTAATCCTTGAGTTGCAAGTGCTACTGTATATTTGTTCATTCTATTAGTTCCTGCCCCTATCTTACCTCTAAGTCCCGCCGTTCCAAAGGAAAGATCTGTATAAAACCTATCTTCTATTTCTTTCTCATCTTCTATGGCTCTTAATTCTGCTTTAGTTTCTTCGTCAAAGTAGTCATCTTCAAGCCACATGTTATACTTTTCTTTATAATTCATAAGTAAAACCTCCTATTATTTGATAATATATGAATTTTATATCTTTAAGCCTTTTAAATATAAATTTTTTATAGAATTAATTCATCTTATATGTTTGTCTAATACTACCTTTATACCCAACTTTAGCTAAAATAGTACTTAATTGTATTATTTAAATAGAAGTAAAAATTACGCAACTCCTTTAGTTATAAATTCCTATACTAAAATCTCAACAAAATTAGCATTTTATCTTTTTATTATATATTTATTTTATACTTAGATTTCTTAATCAATTCTCTATCAAATTTGTGAGTAAAGTTATCTATACTAATATCATATATATATTGACTAAATTCTTTCAATACTTGTAAGTTCTCCTCTACTGCTATATGACTTATTTTATTTACTGCTTCAAGTAAAGATACTACTATAGAAATATCTTCCTTCCCATAATGAACTATTTGATAAAATGTAAAATATATATCAGCACTAAAGTTAAAGTCTTCATAGACTACCATCCCTTTTGAATTTTCATGTTTTACAACAGTATGTTTTTCTTTTATCGAGCCAAGTTTACCAAGTAAAACCCCCAATATATTTATACAATGAATTGCTGTGTTTGGATCATTTATACCTGGAGAAAGAGCTCTTAAAGCTATATCTACTATTTTTTGAAGAGAAAATCTATAATCATTAAAAGAAAGCCTTTCATCTCCAAAGGTCATTTTATTTAAGAGTTTTTCCTTTACAGATTCATTTAATCCTTCATCATTAAAATATAATGTTGCTATATCTTGATTCATATTAACAAAATCTCCTATATGAGGATGTATTATAAGTTTAGAATCTATATCCTTAATTGTTGATACCAATGCATCTAAGTTCATTAGCTGAAGATATCCACTTTCCTTTGAATATATCTTCTGATTGTACCTATAAAATTCTACTCTATATTCACTTAAGTTTTCTTGCTTGCTTTTATATTCAAGAGCATCTTCTATTATATCGTTAGATTCATCATAAACCCTTTTTATCAATTTAGTAGCTTGTATGGATGATGAAACTCTATATATAAATATAACGAAATATATAATAGAAAATATAGCATATAGGACTCCTACTGTAGCTGAAAGAACAAGATATTCTGAAAAACTACTTTTCATGAAAAACAAGGTTATTATTGAATAAAAGAATCCCCCTACAAAGACACCCAACACTTTCATGGAAACTTTATCTGTTAAAAAGTTATTGACAACTCTCGGGGAGAAATCTGATGAATAAGTTGTTAAAACTACCATAATTGTAGAAAATGTAAATGTTGTTATAGTAAGAAGTGCACCAGCTAAAGTACTGAGTATGGTTTTAGCAAGATCTACACTAGTTAAAAATATAGATGGGATATCATCCAATAGGGGAACTGTCCTAGTATCTATAGCTATAACAATTGCGGATATAGCTATAGATATTAAGATATATTTAGATAAATATATCCATATTGTATTTTCAGAATAAATTTTTTTTATTTTTTCTATCATCTATTTCACTCCTTGTATATTGATGATATAGTCAATAAGACCACTTCATCTCTTATTTATGTGTTTTCTAATAAACACTTTGTTGATTCTCGACTAATCAAAATAACACTACTCTCTCTTAATTTATCTTTTTTCATTTATATAGGCTGAAGAAAGTATCAAGACTCCTCCAAGCATTTGTATGCTTGTCATATGTTCTTTTAAAAATATAGCAGATATAAATATAGCAGTTATAGGATCTAAATAGCTTATTATGGCTACATTTTTAGCTTCCACATCTTTTAAAGAAGGAAAATAAAGTAGATAGGCAAAACCTGTATGTATTATTCCAAGGGTTATTATTAAAAACCATGTATTTATATGTAAATCTTTAAAATTTTCAATTCCATTTCTAAGCACTATAGGAAAAAGAACTATGGTAGAGATTGATAATTGACTTAACGTTATTTGGATTGGCGATAAACCTTTAATAAACTTATTTAATATAACTATTATAGCATAGATTACCGCTCCTAATAGTCCAAATAAAATCCCCTTTGTATGGTTATAGTTGTTTATATTATCAACATCTCCAGATTTCAATATCATAAATAATCCCAATAATGCAACTAGCATGCAGACAATGTTTTTTATACTTATCTTTTCTTTAAGTATTATAGCGGAAAAAACAATCAT
>CAZRHX010000219.1:0-3038 GCA_964599855.1 uncultured Tissierella sp.
AATCAAAACACATATAAAAAAAGCACTTACATATGAAGTGCTTTTTTGTTCTATGATTGAAAAAATTTTAATCTTCCCACTGATGTTCATCAATTTGTTTCTTAGCTTCTTCTTTTGAAATTCCATATCTTTCTTGAATCTTTCCAGCTAATATATCTGTGTTTCCTTCTATTACATCTAGGTCATCATCAGTAAGTTTTCCCCACTGTTTTTTAGCTTTACCCTTAAACTGTTTCCAGTTTCCTTTAAAAATATCTTTATTCATAATCATTTCCTCCTATTTAAATCACTTTTTTGTTCCTGTTATTATTTTACCCAATAGCATTTTATATAATCAAAATATAGCATATTTCTTATATTTATCCTTACATATATGATATAATAGGGATTAGACAATAATTTAGAGAGGTGATATTTTGTCCTTTATAAAAAATAAAGATAGAGAGTTAGTTTATTATACTATTGAATCTTTTGAAAAAACTGATCTTGTAAAACATGGTTTTTCAACTAGACTTGGCGGAGTTAGCAGTGGAGAAACAGAGAGTTTGAACTTTGGATCTAAAAATAAAGACACAAGGGAAAACATATGGAAGAATTATAAAATATTTACCAAGAGTTTAGGAATAGATGTAGGGAATTTAGTTTTGACAAATCAAGTTCATAAAGATAAGGTTCTAGAAGTAGATGAAAAAGATAGGGGTAAGGGTTTAACTGTTGAATCAGATATAAGAGGTGTCGATGGACTTATAACAAATAAAAAGGGCCTTGCTCTGGCTACATTTCACGCAGACTGTACACCACTTTTTTTTCTAGACCCAGTTCAAAAAGCCATAGGACTAGCTCATGCTGGATGGAAAGGTACTTTAAGTAGAATAGGTCAAAAAACTATTGAAAAGATGATTAAGGCCTATGCTAGCGATCCCAAGGACATACTTGTAGGGATAGGTCCTTCTATAGGAGGATGTTGCTTTGAAGTTGGGGAAGAAGTTATAGATATTCTAAAGGAAAACTTTAAAGATGTAGAAAAATATTTCCACAAAAAAGATAAGGGAAAGTTTATGCTAGATCTTTGGTCTGTGAATAAAGATCAGTTTTTAGATATGGGCATCTTAGAAGAAAACATAACAGAGAGCAAGATGTGTACCAAGTGCAATAAAGATATATTTTTCTCCCATAGAGGAGATAACGGGAAAACCGGAAGTTTGGCGGCTATGATGGAGCTTAGATAAGCTTTAGAGATTGAACTGTAAAGATTAGGGGTAAATAAAAAATAATAGTAAAAACTGCAATGGGGTGATAGAGTGAAAATCGACTTTGAAGAGGTAAAAAATGAATTTGGTGAAAAAGCTAGATATTTTTATGAAGACAATGAGAAACTGGGAGATCTTATAGATGAAGTTGTTGAAAAGATAAAGGGCAGTAAGATATTTGATACAATAGGATCTGATTTGAAACTCACAATAGATATGATTATAGACTGGAAAAACGGAGATTATAAAGATATATCTCAAGAAAGTATAACCATAATAATTGTAGGGTTTTTATATATTTTGAGTCCAATAAATCTTATGCCTAAGTTTATCCCACTAAAATATTTAGATGATGTATTGGTTTTGGCATATGTGGTAAAAAGGATAAAAGCAGAACTAGAAATTTATAAAAAGTGGAGAAATAAAAATGGATTATCAGATATAGATAATAATGATGAAGAGACCGTTTATATAGATTTAAACTAGTTGTTACAAAAGAATATATTTTTTTACAAATTTTAAAATAAAAAGCTTATTTACCTTGCTTCAAGGTAAATAAGCTTTTTAAATCTTTTTAGCTTTCTATCAATATGTTTATAAGATCCTCCAAGGCCACACCTCTAGATCCCTTTACTAATATCAGAGTATCTTTTTCTATGTTTTCTAATATAGCTTCTGCTAGGTCTTTTTTAGTTTGAGCGTGGTAGACATCTTCATCTTTAAAGTTTGCTCTAGCTGCTTGTCCAATATATTTACCTAGATTTCCTAGGGTGAAGACCTTATCTATTTTATTTGGATCTATCTTGGAACCTACTTCACTATGAAAACTCTCTATATCTTTTCCTAAGTCCAGCATATCTCCAAGGACTACGACCTTATGTTTGTACCCCTCGATACTGTAGAGGGTATCGAGGGCAGACAAGAGACTGTCTGGATTGGATTTATAGGCATCATTTAAGATAGTGAAATCTTCTTTTTCTATGATTTCATTTCTCATTTCAGTTTCCTTTATAAGATATAAGCCCTTTTGTATATGGCTATAGTCTATGGCTAATCTTCTAGCTACAATTATACTTGCAGCGGCATTATATATATTATGGCGACCTAGCATAGGTATATGAAGTTTATGGTTATGACCATCTTCCATTATGCTAAATTTAACCCCATCTATTCCCTCTTCTAGCAGTTCAATCTTGAAATCGCTAGAAGCTTTTTTTCCAAAGGTCAGGATTTCCTCTTCTATATTATATTCTTTTATAACTTTTTCCAGTGTTTCATCGTCTTTATTGTAGATGAAAAGCCCATCTTTTTTTAAGCCTGTTAAGATTTCAAACTTAGCACGAGCTACATTTTCTACATTCTCTAGCAGGTCTAAATGAGAGGCTCCTATGTTAGTAATCATAGCTATATCAGGATTTGCCAGCTTGGTGATAAGTTCTATCTGACCAAATCCATCTGTACCCATCTCTACTATTCCAACTTGAGTATCTTCTTCAAAGGAAAGTAGGGTAAGGGGAACTCCTATATCATTGTTTAAGTTTCCAAAAGTTTTTTGAGTTTTAAACTCTGTGGAGACTACACCCTCCATAATGTCTTTAGTAGATGTCTTGCCATTACTTCCTGTTATTCCTACTATTCTTATATCTTTTAAAGAATCTCTATAGTTTTTAGATAGAGTTTGTAAAGCTTCTAAAGTGTCCTTGACAAATATAAGTGGAAAATCAATATGGGGTTGAGGTATGTTTATTTGCCAAAGAGAAGCTATAGCTCCATTTTCGATAGCTTTAT
>CAZRHX010000220.1:0-3020 GCA_964599855.1 uncultured Tissierella sp.
ATAGTTGGAGAATATGATGCTATCTCTATATTACATCCACCGTATACTTCACTATTTTCTGTAAGAATAGCTGCCCCTACGTGGAAATTTGAATAAGGGGCATATGCTTTTTCTTTAAATTTTAAAGCTTGTTCTATAAGAGCTTTTTTATCCATTAAGTACCTCCTAGCAATTCATTTTACCCCATAATTTGAAATATAAGAATTCCAACTATAATTCCAAGTATACCACCCAAGGTTACTTCAGATAAACTATGAATTCTTCCTTCAACTCTGCTCTCTGCAACCAGTAGTGCTAAGAAAAAGGTCATAGTGATTACCAATATATTTTCTGATAAAACAGCCACTATAGTTGCTATACAAAAAGATACAGCTGAATGTCCACTCACAATACCACCTTGAAAGTGTGTACCTCTTCCCCTGTAGAATCTCGCTTTAATTCCTATGGTAAGTAATACTACCAATATAAGACTTACGAAGGTTAAATGAACACTAGAACTTCTTATTTTAAATATTATTACTCCTGTAAGATCATTTAGTTTATCAAAAAATAATAAATATCCTACTAACATTGCATTCATAGCAGCAATAAGAACTGCTCCTGCAGATATATCTTTTGCAAGTTTTGCTAAAGGATGATATTCTTTTGTTATCATATCTATTGTTTTTTCTATAGCCGTATTTATAAGTTCTAATACTATTACTAAAGTAGTAGCAAACAAAAGAATTAAAAATTCTATTCTATTAAATTCAAAAAAAAGACTAGAAAAAAGAACTATTATAGCTATAATATAATGAATCAACATATTTCTTTCAGTTTTTATCGATAGAATAATACCAGATACAGCATAATTAAAACTATCAATTATACTTCTTTTCATATGTCCTTTTCTCCTTTAAAAACACCCAAGTTTTTCATAATCACTTTTTCTTTATCTCTCATTATCTTTTTTTCATTTTCTTCCATATGATCGTGTCCACAAAGATGAAGCATACTGTGAGCTGTTAAATAAGCTAATTCTCTTTTCAAACTATGACCATATTCCACTGACTGTTCCAAGGCTTTCTCTACTGAAATAATTATATCTCCAAGAAGAGCTACCGGAATTAAAAGTTCATCGTCTATCGGAAATGATAATACATCGGTTTCTCTATCTATCCCCCTATAAACTTTATTTAGTTCCTTTATTTTTTCGTTGTCTACGAAAGATATAGAAACTTCAAAATCTCCTTCTAGATTTCCAACTTTCAAACTTTCTTTTACTACAATACTTAATAAGTCTAATATTTTTTCATCTACATCCACTTTAGACTGTCTATCGTCAAGAAAAACCTTCATAAAATCATTCCTTTTGTAATTATTTATCCTTTTCAAAATTTTCATAAGCAGATACTATTCTCTGTACTAAAGGATGTCTTACAATATCTGCTTTAGATAGATGAATCATTCCAATTCCTTTTACATCACTTAATATTTTTTCAGCTACCTTAAGACCTGACTCTTTACCACGAGGTAAGTCTATTTGAGTTATATCTCCAGTTATAATAGCCTTTGATCCAAAACCAAGCCTTGTTAAAAACATTTTCATTTGCTCATTTGTAGTATTTTGAGCTTCATCTAATATTACATAGGAATTATCAAGAGTTCTACCTCTCATATATGCAAGTGGTGCCACCTCTATAAGCCCTTTCTCTATATATTTAAGATAACTCTCTGAACCCATTATATCAAACAATGCATCATATACTGGTCTTAAATATGGATCTACTTTTTCTTGAAGATCTCCTGGTAAAAATCCTAAGTTCTCTCCAGCTTCTACAGCAGGTCTAGTTAGAATAATCCTATCTACTTCTTTATTTTTAAAAGCTTTTATAGCCATTGCCATAGCAAGATAAGTTTTTCCCGTACCAGCAGGTCCTATTCCAAAGACAATATCTTTTTTCTTTATTGAATCTATATATCTATTTTGGCCTAGAGTTTTTGGCTTTAAGGTCTTTCCGCTTGCAGTTACCATTATTATTTCATTTAACAGTTCACTAACTCTTCCTGAATCTCCTCTTAAGACTAATTCCAAAGCATATAATAAGTCTTGTCTATCTAATCTCTTTTGAGATTTTATGATTTCCACTAAATCATATATCAGTTTTTCACCTAAATCTACTTGTTCTTCTTCACCTATAACTTTTATTTTATTTTCTCTTAAAAACATCTTTATATTTAATTTTTCTTCTATTATATTGATATTTTCATCTAAGCCTCCAAAGATCTCGTTTATTATGTTGTTATCTTCAACTATGATTTCTTTTTCACTTGTAGTATTTGTCAAATTTCGACCTCCTATTTTATATAATCTCTGGTTTTCTCTATATAATATTTTTTTATAAAAAATTTAAAAGCCTTTTCAAGAGAATCTATTTGTCTTTAATAATAACATATCTCTTTAGATAATTCCATTTTTTATAAGAATCTCATTCTCTCTTAAATCATAAATTCTATACTCTTGCTCTTTCCTTATATAATATAAAGTAACACCCTAGAACCAGATAGAAATTCTAGTTCTAGGGTGTTACTTGCAACTATTTTTTTTGTAAACTCTTTGGTTTGCCTAATATTTCAGAAAATATTATCCCATTTAAAACATCTTTTTTAAAAGTACTAGCCTTTGCTAGGGGTGTATCTATTTTCTCAATCTTTTTTCCATAATTTCTTACATCTAATTCTTTGTACTCTTTTTTAGCACTTGTCTGTATTGCATTGGGATCGTAGAGTCCTCCCTTAGAATTGTAAGTTTCTTTAAAATCATCATAACCTTCGTCAATCTTTTTATATCGACTATCATATCTTTCTTTATAACCTTCATGATCATCTTTATAAGATTTACCTTCTCCAAAGAAATTATCTTTCTCTAGCTTCTTAGAAAGACTAGGGTTCTTTTGAATTTCCCTCTTTACTCTTCTATCTGGTTCCTTAACTTTTACGACATTATCCTTGTTTTTTAATTCCTGCATTTTTCTTAATCT
>CAZRHX010000221.1:0-1377 GCA_964599855.1 uncultured Tissierella sp.
GGAGTCACAGGTGAAGGGTCTATCTTTGTATATTTAGTAATTATAAGTTCAGTCTTATCAGTTTGGGCCGCTCCTGGAGCTAGTGTTTCAGACTTTACAAGAAATGCAAAATCATTTAAAAGTCAAGCTATAGGACAGTCAGTAGGACTTATTGTATCTTATGCTATCTTTGCTTTTTCAAGTGTTAGTATACTGATAGGATCTTCTATATTTTATGGGGTAGAAACTTGGAATGTCCTTGATATCATAAATAGATGGAACAACTTATTTGCTATTGCATTTTCTATATTGGTCTTACTCATGACCACTATCTCTACAAATGCAACTGGTAATATAGTTCCTGCAGGTTATCAATTGGCTTCAATGTTCAGAGACAAGCTAGATTACAAAAAAGGTGTAGTCATAGCAAGTGTAATTAGTTTTCTTATAATGCCTTGGAAACTAATGGAAAACTCAAATAGTATTTATCTCTTCCTTGATGTTATAGGAGCAATCATAGGTCCTGTAGCAGGTGTTATGATATCTCATTATTTTTTAATCAGAAAACAAGTTTTAGACTTAGATAAAATCTACGGAGAAGAAAATACTCTTTATCCAAATGGAATAAATAGAGATGCCTATATAGCTACATTAGTTGCTGTTACTGTTGCTCTATCTGCTAAATTTATTCCATCATTGTCATTGATATCCAATATATCTTGGATTATTAGCTTTTTAATAGCATTTACACTATACACTTTATTATCTAGAAAAAAGATAGAAAAAAAAGAAATATAAAATAAGGAGGACAAAATATGAAATATGATTTAATTATCAGAAATGGTGAAGTTGTTTTAGAATCAGGTAGTATAAAAACTGATGTCGCAGTAAAAGATGGTAAGATTTCAGCAATCGGTAACAATCTAGGTGATGCAATTGAAGAAATAGATGCTACTGGTTTAATAGTTACTCCTGGAATGATAGACCTTCATACCCATATATCAGAACCTGGAAGAACTGAGTGGGAAGGATATGTCACTGGAACTAATTCTGCTGCTAAAGGTGGTGTTACTTCCTTCCTTGAAATGCCTTTAAATCAATTACCTGTAACAGCTGATAGAGAAAGCTTGCAGATTAAATTTGATTCCGCTAAAAATAAAATGACTGTTGATGTGGCTGTTTATGGAGCACTTACGCCAAGCAATTTAGACCATATTCAAGACTTATCTGATGATGGCGTCGCAGGATATAAGGCATTTATGTCTACTTGTGGTGATAGAAGCTTACCTAATGATATGCAAAACGTTGATGACTATTCATTATATGAAGGAATGAGAAGAATAGCCAAAACTGGTAAGCCATTATTACTTCATTGTGAAAATGCAGCTATAACTGACA
>CAZRHX010000221.1:1387-2964 GCA_964599855.1 uncultured Tissierella sp.
ACTTGCAAAGAAAAATGGACCTAATACCTTGACAAACTATGTTGCATCTCGTCCTGTATTCACTGAAGTTGAAGCAATAAGGAGAGCAATATACCTTGCTAAACAAACAGATGTAAGACTTCATATCTGTCATATAGCTTGTCCAGAAGGCATTGAAGAAGTTAAAAAGGCTAAAGCTGAAGGTATGGATATAACCTGTGAATCTTGTACTCATTATTTTGCCTTTACTACAGATGAACTAGACACTATAGGAAATACCGCAAAATGTTCACCACCTATTCGCGATAAGGAAAATCAAGAAGGATTATGGAAACAATTATTTAACGGTGATATAGATGCTATAGGATCGGACCATTCACCTTGTACAGCTGATTTAAAAGAAGGACCAGCTTTTTCTGCTTGGGGAGGGATATCAGCTTTACAAAATTCATATGATGTTCTATTTGATGAAGCAGTACAAAAAAGAGGAATGTCATTAAAACAGTTTGTTGATATAACAGCAACAAATGCAGCTGATATATTCAATTTAGAAAACAAGGGCAGAATAGCAGTTGGCAAAGATGCAGACTTTGCATTTATAAAGCCAAATTCACCTTACACACTGAAGACTGAAGATCTAGAATATAAAAATAAAATAAGTGCTTATGTTGGAAGAGAAATAGGAGCTCAAATAGCTAAGACAATAGTTAGAGGCCATATTGTATATGATATTGACAAAGGAGTTTCCGAAGAATTCCCAGGAAGATTTATATTGAAAAAATAGTAAAAGCATAAAAAAATAAGGAGAATCTTCTCCTTATTTTTTTATGCTTTTATTAGAAAAAAGAATAGGATAATCTATTCTTCTATGCTAAAAACCTCTTTAAAAATTCTTTTGTTCTCTCTTCTTTTGGAGTGTTGAATATATCCTCTGGTCTTCCTTCTTCAGCTATGACTCCTTGGTCCATAAATATAACTCTATCTGAAACATCTCTTGCAAACTCCATTTCATGAGTTACTACAACCATGGTTAGTCCAGCTTTTGCAAGGTCTTTGATAACCTTTAGTACTTCACCAATAGTTTCAGGATCAAGTGCTGATGTAGGCTCATCAAATAGGAGCACATCAGGTTTCATAGAAAGGGCTCTTGCTATTGCCACTCTCTGTTTTTGGCCACCTGAAAGTTGATGTGGCTTAGCATTTAAAAATTTCCCCATGCCCACTCTCTTTAGATTGTCTATAGCTATTTTTTCTGCTTGGTCTTTTTTTATTTTTAATACTTTTCTTTGCCCTACTGTACAATTTTCTAAAACATTTAAAGTATTAAATAAATTGAAGTTTTGAAAAACCATACCCAGATGAGTTCTATATTTATTTATGTTTTTCATATTCTTTAATATATCTTTACCTTTATATATTATCTCTCCGTCATTTGGATCTTCAAGTAAATTTATACATCTTAAAAGTGTAGATTTACCAGATCCAGATGAACCTATTATAGAAACTACTTCCCCTTTATTTACATGGAAATCTATTCCTTTTAAAACTTCATTCTGTCCAAAGCTCTTTTTTAAATGTCTTATATCTATTACTTTTTC
>CAZRHX010000222.1:0-263 GCA_964599855.1 uncultured Tissierella sp.
GATGTGACGACACCCAATTTATAGAGGGTTTCAAGTAAAGCAGCCCCTTTCATCGGACTACCATTATCGGAATGCAGAATAAGCGGTTGAGTTTGGTTCAGACAACCTTCGGACAATACAGCTTTTTTCACGAGAATACTGGTGTTTTCTGCCGATTCTTCCGGCCAGATTTCCCAGCCAACGATTTTTCTACTGTATAAATCCAGTATGAGATAGAGATAAAAGAATAAACCTTTTACTCCACTTGCAGCCAAGTAATATCC
>CAZRHX010000222.1:312-2958 GCA_964599855.1 uncultured Tissierella sp.
TTTTGTGGTTTGGAAGCTCGACCCCGGTGGTGGTGCATATCTTCTTCTCTTAAAACGCGATAGATTGTGGATTCAGAAGCCAGGTAACGGCCTTCTTCATCAGCCAGACGAGGAACAATCTGGCTAGGTGGTAAGCTTTTATAGTGCTTGGAAGTAACAACTTTAAGAATTTCAAGCCGTTCCTGATGGCTCAGTTTGTTGGCTGGTTCTGGTCGCTTTACGAGCGGGCGTTGGTCTTCCATGGGCGTTCGTGGATTTTTCCAACGTTGATAGGTCCTTTCGCTGATATTCAGCTCCCTGCATGCCTTGAATTGTCGGGCACCAAGCGCAATCGAGGGTTGAAAATGGACTTCCTTTACTTAGTCGTTTGTCAGGAGTAGTCCAATAATCCCAGTTATTATCATAACGTTTTGCTAGAATTGCTTTGACGTCAGATTGATACTGTTTTTCCACGGCCATAATTTTACCCTCCGGTTAATTTTTATAAAAAACGATGGTATTAATATTAGCTCTCCTTAAATTCAGTTTTACTCAATTCTTATTATGACAAACTCGGATTGGCTAGAATTACGCATTAAGTTTCTATCATAAATCTTGCTAGGTTTGTCATAATATATACTAGTAATCATTTATGACAAGCTGCACTTAGTGGCTATCTAATAAAACCTGCTTCTAGATCTAAGAAATTGATAAAATAAGACCTGACTTATAAAAGGCTGTTTTCCTTTTATGGAAGGTCGTTTTTATTAATTTCTTGAATACAACTTAAGATTCTTCGCAAGCTCAGAATGACAAAGGTAAAAATTCAACTTCGCCTAATACTACTTATGTTCATTATAACATATATTTATATTTTTTTATCTTTTTAGTATATTCCCCTAACCACTTCCAACTTCCACCTTCCACCTTCCACCTGATTAACTAATAAAAAATAGGATATTACCCCTTAAACTGCTAAGAGATAATATCCTTCTTCTATTTTATAGCTACTGCTAGTCTAACACTAGTTTTTTATAAATCTATCTTGGATATTTTATTGCTGCTTGAGCTGCCGCAAGTTTTGCTATTGGTATTCTAAATGGTGAACAAGATACATAATCAAGTCCTAGCATATGGCAGAACTCAACTGAAGATGGCTCTCCACCGTGTTCTCCACATATTCCAAGTTTTATATCTGGATTAGTTTGTTTACCAAGTTTTATAGCCAGTTTCATGAGTTCCCCTATGCCTTCTCTATCTATCCTTTCAAATGGACTAGCGTCAAATATTCCTTTTTCTTCATACTCTCCTAAGAATGAGCCAGCGTCATCTCTTGAGAAACCGAATCCCATTTGAGTTAAGTCATTTGTACCAAAGCTAAAGAACTCAGCACCCTCAGCTATTTTATCTGCAGTTATAGCTGCTCTTGGTACTTCAAGCATAGTACCTATAATATACTTTACTTTATTGTTTCTCTCTTTAAATACATCTTCTATTTCTTCTAAGATTTCAGTTTTAACATATTTGTATTCTTTTTCATGACCCACTAGTGGAATCATTATTTCTGGTAACATATCTTCGTATCCTTCTTCTTTTATGTCTATAGCAGCTTCTATAATAGCTCTTGCCTGCATTCTATATATTTCTGGATAAGTTACTGCAAGTCTACATCCTCTATGACCTAACATAGGGTTTACTTCTTCCAGTGCTTCTATTCTTCTATCTAATTCTTTTAAATCAATATTCATCAATTGATATGTTTTTATTTTTTCCTCTTCACTATGCGGTAAGAATTCATGTAAAGGTGGGTCTAATAATCTTATTGTCATTGGTTTATCTTCAATAGCATTAAAAAGATTATAAAAATCTTCCCTTTGGACTTCTAAAAGTTCCTTTAATGATTCTTGTCTTTCTATAAAACTATCTGCTAAAATCATTTTTCTAACAGATGGAAGCCTTTCTGTATTAAAGAACATATGCTCAGTTCTACAAAGACCTACTCCTTCTGCACCAAATTCTAAAGCTTGTTTTATATCTACTGGTGTATCTGCATTGGCTCTTACTCCAAGCACTTTTAATTCATCAACCCATGTCATGAACTCTTTGAATTTTCCACCTAATTCAGGATTAACTTTTGCTATCTCACCTTCATAAACTATTCCTGTACTACCATCTAAAGATATAAAGTCTCCTTCATTGTAAACTTTGTCTATTGTTGTCATGGTTTTGTTTGCTTCATTAACTGATACTTCTGCACAACCAGCTACACAACATTTTCCCATACCTCTTGCAACAACTGCTGCATGAGAAGTCATTCCACCTCTAGCTGTTAAGATACCTTCTGCTTCAATCATACCTTCAATATCTTCTGGAGAAGTTTCTTGTCTAACTAATATACAATTTTCTCCTCTATCTCTTGCTTTTTTTAATTCTTCAGAAGTAAAATATATTTTTCCTGTTGCTGCTCCTGGAGATGCTGCCAATCCTCTTGCTATTTGCTTGCCTTCTTTTAATTTTTCAGTATCAAAAGTTGGATGAAGTAATTGATTTAAATCATTGGGATTTATACTCATAATTACATCTTCTTTAGTAGCAAGTCCTTCTTCCACTAAATCTACTGCAATATTTATTGCTGCTTCTGTTGTCCTTTTACCACTTCTAGTTTGT
>CAZRHX010000223.1:0-2561 GCA_964599855.1 uncultured Tissierella sp.
AACTTTGATCCCAAAAGTATAAGACTTACTTCTAAAAGACTAGCACTTAGAAGTGAAGCTTCTAATAGATTTGAAAAGGGACTAGATCCTAATCTATGCCAAAGAGCAGTAGATAGAGTTTGTCAAATTATAGAACTTACAGAGTCTGGGAAAATTGTAGATTCTTTTGTAGATAATTATAAAGAAAAAAGAGAAGAAAAAGTTATTTCATTAAGACCTGAAAGGGCAAATATGCTTTTAGGACTAGAAATAGATACAGAAGTTATGATAAAACATCTAAATCTTTTAGGTTTAGATTCAGAATATAAAGATGGAATTATATACACGACAGTACCTACTCGCAGATTGGATATTTCTATTGAGGCAGACCTTATAGAAGAAATCGGCAGACTTTATGGTTTTCACAATATAGAAAGTAAATCTTTAGTAGGAGAACTCACTAGAGGGGTAAAACCTTTTTCTAAAACTATAGAAGATACGGTTAAAGATACTTTACTTGGAATTGGTTTCAATGAAGTTATGACATATTCTTTTATAAGCCCTAGAGTTTATGATAAAATAAACATAGAAAAAGACAGCAAATTAAGAGATTATATAAAAATCTTAAACCCCCTTGGAGAAGATTATAGCGTTATGAGAACTACTTTGATTCCAAATATAATGGATTTATTTAGTAGGAATTATAACAGAAGCGTAAAAAGCTCATTTGTATTTGAGATAGGAAATATATTTCTACCAAAAGAACTGCCAATAGTAAATCTTCCCGATGAGAAAAAAGTTTTGTCTATAGGATTTTATGGAGAAAAAGATTTTTATTTTTTAAAAGAAACTATAGAGAAATTACTGTATAAATTGGGTATAAAAGACATGGAGTATAAAAGAGAAGAAGAAAATCCAATGTTTCACCCTGGAAGAACAGCTAAAGCTTTTATAAAAGGTATAGAAATTGGAACTTTAGGAGAAATTTATATAGATGTGTGTGAAAACTATGATATAAAGTCTAAGGTATATATGGCAGAGTTAGATTTTGAAAAGATTATGGAATTCTCTAATTTTGAAAGAAAATATAAACCACTTCCAAAATATCCTTCCACGTCAAGAGATATAGCTATAATAGTAGATGAAGAAGTTTTAGTTGGAGATATTAAAGCTCTCATAACAAAGCATGGGAAAGACTTAATAGAAAATATAGAATTATTTGACATATATAGAGGGGATCAAATTCCTGAAGATATGAAGAGTATGGCATTTTCTATTATCTATAGATCTTATGAAAGAACTTTAAAAGATAAAGAAATAGAAAAAATACAAACTTCGATTATAGAGGACCTAGAAAATAGATTTAGTGCTAAACTAAGAAGTTAAGATTTGAAGAGGTAGATATCTACCTCTTTTTTTAAAATATAGAGGATTAAAGTTATATTTATAGTATAATATAGACATAAACTAAGAGGGGGATGGGGTTATGACGAATAGAAAAAAAGTAGATGTACAAATAGATGGTCGTAACTTTACTATGGTAGGTGAAGGCAGTCAAGAATATATTCAAGGCTTAGCTTCTTATGTAGATGAAATAATCAAGGAAGTTTCCTCTAAAAATGATAGATTAAGTCAGATAATGACAGCCACTCTAGCAGCGCTTCACATAGCAGATAAATTGCGTCAAAAAGAAAAAGAGCTAGAAGAACTTAATTTTAAAGCTAAAGATCCGTTGGATAAATACGATGATGTATGTGATGAACTAAAAGAAGCTAAAGAAGAAATAGCAACTCTCAACAATATGTGTGAACAATATCAAAGAAAAATTACAGATAATAATAGAAAAAGAGAAGAAATAGAACTTATATTAGAACAGTTTAAGAAAGATATGGAGATAAAAGAAGAAGAAATATATCAAAAAGATGAGACTGTAAAAACTCTTCAAGATAAGAACTTTAAAAATCAATTAGAAATAGTAGATATAAAAAAAGAGCTAACAGAGTATCTGAGGATACTAGATGAAGAGACAAGTTCTTAAAAGAAAGGAAAATGCAAAAGGTGAATTATAATACAGAACTTTTAGCACCAGTAGGAAGCATGGAATCTCTTTATGCAGCAGTAGAAAATGGAGCTAATGCAGTTTATTTAGGAGGAAAACTCTTTAGTGCAAGACAAAATGCTTCTAATTTTGGATATGAAGAAATAAAAGAAGCTATATCTTATGCGCATTTAAATAGCGTAAAAGTATATGTGGCAATAAATATATTGATAGATGATAGAGAAATGGACAAAGTATTGGATTATATAAGGTTCTTATATGAAGAAGATGTAGATGCTATAATAGTTCAAGATCTCGGGCTTGTAAAATTGGTCCGTGAGCTTTTCCCAACACTTAATATACATGCAAGTACCCAAATGACTATAAATAATTTAGAAGGTGTTAAGTTTTTAGAAAATATGGGATTTGGCAGAGTAGTACTAGCCAGAGAGACTCCCTTAGAAGAGATAAATAGAATAAGAAGAGAGAGCTCCATAGAATTAGAAGGCTTAGAAGGCCAAGAAAGAATCAAGAGAATAATGAA
>CAZRHX010000223.1:2571-2937 GCA_964599855.1 uncultured Tissierella sp.
TTGTGTTTCCTATTCTGGACAATGTCTTATCAGTAGTGTTATAGGCGGAAGAAGTGGAAACAGAGGAAGATGTGCACAACCTTGTAGGATGCCTTATTCTATAGTAGATAAACAAGGTGATCTATTAGATGATTGGCAAGAACTTCATCTACTTAGTCCAAAAGACTTAAACACATTAGATTATATAAAAGAAATAATAGATTCAGGTATAAGTTCTTTAAAAATTGAAGGAAGAATGAAAAGACCTGAATATGTAGCTACAGTAGTTAATAATTATCGAAAAGTTTTAGATTACGGATCTAATAGTTTGAAAGATGAAGATAGGAAAGATGTAGAACAAATATTTAACAGAGGATTTACTAAGGG
>CAZRHX010000224.1:0-2932 GCA_964599855.1 uncultured Tissierella sp.
CTCATTAAAAATAAAAACATAGCTTTGCCAAGAGGGAAAATCTTATCAGAAATTTGGGATTATGATTATATGGGTGATGATAGAACCTTAGATACACATATGAAACTACTTAGAAAATCTATAGAACCATATGGTAATTTAATTACAACAATTCGTGGATTGGGGTATAGATTTGATGGATAAACTTAAATTAAAATGGAAAATATTTGCTTTTCTTTTAGGGTTTTCTGCTTTATTACTCCTAGTTTTATGGATTTTTCAGACGGTTTTTCTAAGTGATATGTATAAATTTGTCCGCAATACCCAGGTAGAAAGAGCCATTTCTTTGGTAGGAAAAAATATCAACAAGCCAAGCCTGGAAGATGTTTTATCTGAGCTTGAATTGACAAAAGAGATAGTAGTAAGACCAACAGAAGGTTTTTTCCCACCTGTCCAACATAATATGATGAAGAGATTTGGTCGAAGAGGGGCAGAAACTATTACCAAAGTCGAAGATTTTGTTCTTGAGGATGGCAGTGAAATTTCTCTTACATTTTACGCCCTTGTAACTCCAGTAGATGCCACAGTATCTACCTTGCGAATGCAGCTTTTACTTATAACTGGAATTATGATAATACTTTCAATACTGCTTGCAACAATAATATCAAAGCATATAGCAAAACCTATTGAAAAAATCAATAAAAGTACAAAAAAGCTTGCTATGGGTGATTATGAAGCAGAGTTTAATGCTAGGGGGTTTTTAGAAATCAAAGAGCTATCAGATACATTGAATATTACTGCTAAAGAACTTTCTAAAGTAGAAGATTTCCGTCGTGAATTGATGGCAAACATCTCCCATGACTTGCGAACTCCTCTTGCAATTATGTATAGTTATGCTGAGATGATGCATGACTTTCCAAATGAAATCACAGCTGAGCAGAGCCAAGTTATTATGGATGAGACAAAACGATTGACATCTCTCGTAAATGATATACTCCATATCTCGAATTTTGAAATAGGCATAGCCAAGCTCAATAAAGTGAAATTTAACCTGACAGAAAGTCTGGAAAAAACCATAGATCGCATGAGGGAATTGCTTAAAAAAGAAGCTTATCATCTAGAGTTTGAGCATAGTGAAGTAGCTTTTGTACTTGCTGATGAGGTGAAAATCACCCAAGCATTTTACAATCTCTTACTCAACGCAGTAACGCATAGCGGTGATAAAAAGATTATTATAGTAAGACAAAGAGTCGAAGAAGATATTGTAAGGATAGAGGTAATAGACAAGGGAGAAGGTATAAAGAAAAGCGATCTACCATATATATGGGAGCGCTACTATAAAGTAGAAAAAACACATAATAGACCCATAACGGGTACTGGGCTTGGACTTTCTATTGTAAAAAAGATTATCCATATGCATGGTGGAGACTATGGAGTTGAATCTGAAATTGGTAAGGGAAGCATATTTTGGTTTAGTTTAAATAAAATGAATGATAAAGAGCAAAAAAATAGTCCGATGTAAATTATTTAGAGCGTGTTTGAAAAATAAAAGCTAATTAAAATTATCTCCACTAATGTGATAAAATATAAAAAAAGCATTGAAAGGGATGACGATAATGGCTACGATAAGACGTTATGAACTGACAGATGAAGAATGGAACAAAATAGAGTCACTACTACCACCAGAGCGTACTGGCAAAAAAGGTCGACCTTGCAAAGACAATCGATTAGTTTTTAATGCAATCATATGGTTAGCTAGAAGTGGAGCTCCTTGGCGTGATCTTCCAGAAAGATATGGAGCTTGGGAGACCATATACTCTCGTTTTCGTAAATGGATGGATGATGGTGTTCTAGACAATATATTCCGAGTTTTGAGTCTTGAAGCAGAGCTTGAAGAACTCAGCATAGATAGCACTGTAGTTAGAGCCCATCAGTCTTCTGCTGGGGCAAAAAAGGGGGCCAATCTACAGCAATCGGACGAAGTAGTGGAGGATTAAGCACAAAAATCCATGCTGCTGTTGATTCTTATGGTTACCCAATCTATTTTATGCTTTCAGAAGGTCAAGAACATGACAGTAAATATGCAATCAACATTCTTGAGAATCTAGAAATAGAAGGTAGTAATATTCTAGGCGATAAAGGATATGACAGTGGTGAAATCATAGACTATATTCATAGAAACAAAGCATTTGCAACGATTCCATCAAAATCAAATCGTAAGGTAAAGCGTGAATGTGACTGGTGGATTTACAAGGAAAGACACCTCGTCGAGAAATACTTTTTAAAGCTTAAGAATTTCCGACGTATAGCTACAAGATATGATAAGCTTGCTCATGCCTTTCTAGGCTTTATCTGTATAGCTTCTATTCTAATCTGGCTGAAATAGATGATTAGTATTTTTCAAACACGCTCTATTATAATAATATAAAAAAAATAAAAATAATATAATATTTATATACTATAATTTACTAAATTCATCCATCATTACAGGTCGATTTCTATATCTCATTATCAAGCAATATGATTTTACTTCCATGAATTCCATTTCTTTAAAATCATCAAATATAATCTTCTCTATATAATCTTACATATAATCTACCCCTATCCCCAATATATACTCTTGGAATAAATATTTCCACATTATCTTAGCTCTTTCAATCACACCATTTTGATAAATTTTATATGCTCCAACAAAAGCATCGCCCCCAACTATTGCTTTATCTTCAATATATACATTTTAACTGCTAAAAAAGCACTGCCATTAGTTTGAGATTTTATTTTTATTGTAGTTCCTGCTAAATAGATATTATTTTCAACAACACCATTTATAGTAATGTTCTTTGAAACTGTAAGTAAGTCTCCTATAACGTTGCCATTTACAATAATATTTTGACCTACCACAAATAAATCTCCATCAATAATTCCATTTACCTCTATATTCTCACTGGATACA
>CAZRHX010000225.1:0-2922 GCA_964599855.1 uncultured Tissierella sp.
CTTCTAATTGATGAAACATAGGTGAATGAGTATCATCTACATCATCAAATCTAAAGGTTCTGCCTGCTGATATTACCTTTAAAGGTACTCCCATTTCTTTCATAGCTCTTATCTGTACTGGTGATGTATGAGTTCTTAAAAGAAGCTCATCATTTAAGTAAAATGTGTCAGATAAGTCTCTAGATGGATGATTTTCTGGAGAGTTAAGTGCATCAAAGTTGTTTTTTACTGTTTCGATTTCAGGACCTTCTACCACAGTAAATCCCATACTTATAAACAGATCTTCTAATTCATCAATTGTCTTTAAAAGAGGATGTCTATGACCTATCTTTATCTCATCTGTCTCTATCGTTATATCTATAGTTTCTTTTTCCATTCTCTGCTCTTTAGCTGCTTTTATAAAATCGGCCTTTACATCTGCTATATTTTCTTCAATTTCTTTTCTTATAACATTTGCAATTTGGCCTATTACAGGTCTCTCCTCTTTAAGAAGTTTCCCCATATCCCTTAATACTAAAGTAAGTTCTCCTTTTTTACCTAAAAACTTTACCCTAAGGCTTTCAAGTTCATCTAATGTCTCTGTATCTTTGATATTCTCAAGCGCTAAACGTTTAATTGATTCTAGTTTTTCTTTCATCCAATTTACCTCCGTGAAACTAAATATTAAAATTTAATATTAGTATTTTTTACAATATAATCTTTATTATAACAGATATTCAAAGCTTTTTAAAAGTTTAATTTCTACTTATCATAGCTTCATACATTATAATTGAAGCTGCTACCCCAGCATTAAGGGACTCAGCGCCTCCTGGCATAGGTATTTTCAACTCTTTAGTTGATTTTTCTATTATATTTTCACTAACTCCATTGGCTTCATTTCCTATCACTATTACAAATCCTCCCGAAAAATCTTCTCTATTCAACATCTTACCATTTAACGATGTTGTTATAATATTTATATCTAATTTTTTGACCTCATCAAAAAATTGATTATTATCTTTTATATTATATAAAGGAACCCTAAATATAGAACCCATTGTAGCTCTAACTACTTTAGAATTATAAGGGTCTACCGATCTCTCTCCTAAGACTATAGCATCTACACCAAAAGCATCTGCTGTCCTGATTATAGTTCCCAGATTTCCTGGATCATTTAATCCATCTAGAAATATAATAAAGGGGAATTCTTTTTCATAAACCTCTTTTATATTTCTTTCTTCAAAAGCTACTATAGCCAATACGCCTTGAGGGCTATCCAAGTCAGTAATCTGTTTAAAAGTATTCCTTGAAAGTTTAACCGTTTCTTTTTTAGTATTTATCTTTTCAAAGAAAGCTTGACCACCGTCTACCTCAAGTAATGTTTCGCTAAAAAAAATATATTTTATGGGTAGAGATAGATTCATAGCTTCTTCTACTACTTTTATTCCTTCTATAACAAAAAGTTTTTCTCTCCATCTATTTTTCTTTCTAGATAGATTTTTTATTTCTTTTATAATAGGATTTTTACTAGAAGAAATTTCCAACATATTACTCTCCCACTCTCATCTCTATTTTTTTTACATCCGCTGTTGAACCTATCATAATAACTATATCTTCATCTTTTATTGTATCTTCAGACCTTGGCGATATATTTATATCCTTATCTCTTTTAATAGCTATAACATTTACTCCATACTTATTTCTAAGCCTTAGGTCTTTTAAGTTTTTTCCAGCCCAACTCTTTAAAGCCTTTACTTCTAATATGGAAAATTCAGGAGATAGTTCTATATAGTCCAATATATTTCTTGAAGTCAAATTGTGTGCTACCCTACTACCCATATCTCTTTCTGGAAATATGATTTTATCAGCACCAATTTTTTTTAGAACTTTTCCATGAAGTTCAGTTTGAGCTTTTGCAATCACTCTTTTGACTCCAAGTTCCTTAGCTATCAATGTAGCCATAATCGAAGCTTGTAAGTCCTCACCTATACTCACTACTACTGCATCCATGTTTCTTAAGCCTATATCTCTTAAAACAGATTCATCCATTACATCAGCTTCTATAGCATAAGTTGAAAATGTTGCAGCTTCTTTTATAGCTTCTGGATCTTTATCTATTGCCAAAACTTCATTACCCAGTTCAGAAAGTACTTTTGCAACGGAAGTTCCAAACCTTCCTAAACCTATAACAGCAAATGATTTCATCTTTTACACCTCTCCTATCCTACAATTATATGTCCTTCAGCTTCTCTAAACTTTTTATGCTTTCTTCTATGTCCAAATGCAAAAGCCATAGTAAGTGCTCCTACCCTTCCTATATACATAGTGAGAGTAATCAACAATTTGCCTACCGTAGTAAGTGAAGGTGTCACTCCTCTAGTTAATCCAACTGTTGCAAAGGCTGAAGTAGTTTCAAATACAAGGTCCAAAAATACTGCTTTTTCAGTTATAGTTAAAATAAAAGATACGACAAGTATCCAAGTAAGTGCTATCATTATGATTGCAAGCGACTTATTTATAACATCCTCTCCAATTCTCCTATTAAAGACTCCAACATCTTTTTCACCTTTTATAGTAGAAATAGTAGTAAGTATTATAGTTCCAAAAGTAGTTGTCTTAATTCCTCCTGCCGTTGACCCTGGAGAACCTCCTATGAACATCAAAATTATCATTAAAAAAGCTGATGAATCTATCATAGATGAAATGTCAATAGAATTAAATCCAGCTGTTCTAGAGACAGTCGATTGAAAAAACGATGCTAAGATTTTATTGGATAAACTGAGTTCTTTTAAGGTAAAAGGATTATTGTATTCAATTAAAAACAAAATCACTGTTCCAACTATTAATAGTATAGATGTTATGGATAAGACAAATTTAGATTGAACACTTAAATGCTTAAACTTTTTATTCCTATATATGTCTATATAAACTGAAAACCCTAGA
>CAZRHX010000226.1:0-2921 GCA_964599855.1 uncultured Tissierella sp.
ATATAGTTGATACTTCTGGCTTTATATACTGCATGGTATCATAAATAGCAAATCCTGCACTAACTGAACCTCCAGGACTATTTATATATATTTGAACATCTTTGTCTGGATCTTCAGCCTCTAAAAATAAAAGTTGAGCTACTATAAGATCAGACATAACATTATTTACTTCTCCCCCTAAAAAGATAATTCTCTCCTTTAAAAGCCTTGAATAAATATCGTAAGATCTTTCTCCTCTACTTGTTTGCTCTACGACCATTGGTACTAATGCCATATTAAATCATCCTCCTATTAATTGAATTTAGCATTCTCTAATAAAAGTTCCATAGCTTTACTGTTTGCTATACCCTTTTTCAAAAATTCTAAATCTCCACGTTTCATATCTTCAATAAATCCTTTTGAATCTTCTGCGCTATATTGTTCAGCTAGTTTTTCTAATTCTTTGTCTACTTCTTCTTCATTTACTTCTATTTTTTCAGCTTCTACTAGAGCTTCTAATATTAAATCAACATTTACTCTTTGTTCAGCTGTAGGCTTTAACTGTTCTCTTAACTCATCAAGACTCGATCCTGTAAGTTCAATATATTTTTCAAGTTCTAACCCTTGATTTCTAAGTCTAAAGTCAAACTGTTTAACCTCTTCATCAATTTGTGTCTCTATCATTCCCTTAGGAATATCTACTTCTGAAATTTCCATAAGCTTTTCAAGGATTGAATTTTCTTTTTCAGCTCTTTCTTGTTTAATTAATTCTTCGCTGAGTTTTCCTTTTATATCTTCTTTTAATTCTTCAAGCGTATCAAACTCACTTATATCTTTGGCAAGTTCATCGTCTAACTCTGGAAGTTCTTTTTTCTTTATATCATGAATTGTAACTTTAAATTTAGCATCTTCTCCAGCTAAAGATTCTTCATGGTATTCTTCAGGGAATTTAACATCAACATCTACCACTTCTTCTTTCTTATGCCCAATAAGTCCTTCTTCAAACCCTGGTATAAAACTATTAGAACCTATTTCAAGTTTATGACCTTCTGCACTTCCACCTTCAAACTCTTCACCATCTTTAGTTCCTACGAAATCAAGGGTTACTAGGTCGCCATTTTGTATTTCTCTATCGTTTGCATCCACTAGCCTTGCATTAGATTCTCTTAATCCATTTAATTCAGTTTCTACCATCTCATCTGTCACACTATAGTCTTTCTTTTCTAATTCTATGTTTTTATAATCACCTAGTTTAACTTCTGGTTTCACATCTACATTTATTTTTACTATTATATCTTCGCCTTTTTTTATTTCATCAATATCTACTTCCGGTCTATCTACTGGCTCAATCTCTAATTCTTCTATTGCTGTATCATATTTTTCTGGTAATACAAAATTTATAGCATCATCATAGAAAACTTCTTCTCCATAATTTAATTCAACTATCTTTCTAGGAGTTTTCCCTTTTCTAAATCCTGGTATATTAAACCTTCCTCTATTTTGTAAGTAAGCTTTTTGTAGTCCCTTTTCAAATTCGTCCCACTTTACATCAATATTAAAGGAAACTCTATTTCCTTCTTTCTTTTCTATAACCGATTTCATCTTATAATATCCTCCTCAAAAGTTTTATATATTTTCGTTACTATTATATCATATTATTATAACATAACAATATATTATTTCAATGCAATATGAAAAAACCAATGGATATATCCATTGGTTTTATATGGTGCGGGAAAGAGGACTTGAACCCCCACGTCAATGACACTAGATCCTAAGTCTAGCGCGTCTGCCAATTCCGCCACTCCCGCATAAAGAAGCTCTTTACTACTTCTTTATTATACATCACACTAATAGATTTTGTCAATATGTTTTTTTATTTTTTAAAAAGCTAATATAATTCCTTCATGATTAACATATGCTGTACTTAGTCCCTTAGTTTCAACTATTATTATATCTTTAAAATCATAAAGTGATTTTATTTTTTCTTTTAAATCACTTGCTCTTTTTGGAGCATTTGCATGAGAGATTGCCAATGTTTTTTCTTTAAAATCTTTCTTGCTCTCTCCTATCATCTCAACTAATCTATTAAATGCTTTATTACTTCCTCTTATATTTTCTATTAGCTTAATATTTCCCTCTTCATCAGGACCCATTATAGGTTTAAAACTTAAAATTGTAGCTATTAAACCCTTAGTTTTTGAAATTCTACCATTTTTAATTAAATTACTTAGGTCTTCAGATATAAAATATGTCTTCATATCTTTTATATAAGCTTCTACACCTTCTACAACTTCTTCCTTTTTTAAGCCTTTTTTTATCAGTTCTCCTATCTTAAGTGCAACTAATGTTTCTGTAACACTTGCACCTTTTGAATCAAATACATAAATGAATTTTTCAGGATTTTTTTCTAATGCCATATCACGAGCTAAAACAGCACTATTATATGTTCCTGAAAGTGGACTTGCTATCGTAACTACAAATATATTTTCGGCTCCTTCATATGAATCTAGAAAATCTCCTGGTGATGGACAAGATGTTCTTATAGGATTGGGGCTCTTTTTCATAGCATTTACAAGCTCTTCCATAACTAGATCTTGATCATCACTAAAATTTTCTTCGTCTACTGCTATAGTAAATGGTACAAGTTCTATGCTTAAATCTTCTTTTATAATGTCATTTAAATCACAACTACTATCTGCAACTATTTTATAATCCATTTAGTACCTCCTATAATTCAGTTTTTTTAATTTTTTAATCTTTTTTCTATCAAGATTGCTAAATCTTTTGCAATCTTGTCTATCTCTTCTTGGTCTTCTCCTTCTATCATAACTCTAACTAAAGGTTCTGTCCCAGAAGGTCTTATAACTACTCTTCCATTACCATGAAAATATCTTTCTATTTTCTCTATCTCTTCTTTTATAACTCTATCTTCTAAATAT
>CAZRHX010000227.1:0-703 GCA_964599855.1 uncultured Tissierella sp.
TTGGTATATCTATATCAATCCAATTCTTTTCACTCGTTCCCCATGTAATTTTACGACCTGACTGTTTTGATAATTTTTTAATTACTTTATCAATCTGTTTTCCACTTGATTTTTGTAAAACTTGCCAATCATAATCTTTGCAGCTTCTGGAGGAGCTAGAATGCAAGAGGGAATACTTTCCCTTATGCAGATGGCTAAAACTTCAGCGGCCCTAGGCAGATTAAAAGAAAAGGCTATACCTTATATATCAGTTTTAACAGATCCTACAACTGGTGGCGTCACTGCAAGTTTTGCCATGCTGGGAGATATTATTATTTCAGAGCCAGGTACTCTTATCTGTTTTGCAGGACCTAGAGTTATAGAGCAGACTATAAAACAAAAACTACCTGAAGGATTTCAAAGGGCAGAATTTTTATTGAAAAAAGGCTTTATAGACATGATAGTAGAAAGAGAAGACATGAAAGATATGCTTTCACACATATTAAAACTTCATCCCCTAGGTGGTGAATCAGATGAGTAGTATATTAGAAGGCGAAAAGCCAATTATAGAATTGGAAAAAAAGATAAAAGAACTTATGGAGTTTTCAGAAGAAAACCAAGTTGATTTAAAAAATGAAATATATATACTTAAGAGAAAAGTTTCACAAATGAAAAAAAAGCTCTATGAAAATCCTTCTTCATGGGAAAGAGTAAATATGGCTAG
>CAZRHX010000227.1:713-2892 GCA_964599855.1 uncultured Tissierella sp.
TACACTGGATTATGTTGAAAGATTTATAGATGGATTTATAGAGCTTCATGGAGATAGATACTTTGGAGATGATCCTGCAATAGTTGGGGGGATAGGAATGTTCCAAGGAATCCCTGTTACTGTAATAGGTCATCAAAAAGGTAATAATACAAAAGAAAATATAATAAGAAACTTTGGCATGGCAAGTCCTGAAGGGTATAGGAAAGCTTTAAGACTTATGAAGCAAGCTGAAAAATTCAATAGACCTATAATCACATTTATTGATACATCCGGTGCTTTCTGTGGTCTAGGAGCTGAAGAAAGAGGACAAGGGGAAGCTATAGCAAGAAACTTATTGGAGATGAGCACTTTAAAGACACCTATCATATCCATAGTAATAGGTGAAGGTGGAAGTGGAGGGGCTTTGGCATTAGGAGTTGGAGATAGGGTAGCTATGCTTGAAAATGCTATTTATTCAGTTATATCTCCTGAAGGATTATCTAGTATACTTTGGAAAGATCCAAGCCTTGCAAATAAAGCTTCAGATGTTATGAAACTCACTGCAAAGGATCTATTAGATTTAAATGTAATAGATGGCATTATAAAAGAATCACTTGGAGGAGCACATAAGGATATAGATTTTACAGCTAAAAGGATAGAAGAATATATATCAAAAGAACTAAAAGAACTTCTAGCTTTAGATAAAAAAGATTTAGTAGAAGCTAGGTATGAGAAGTTTAGAAATATGGGAAAATTCGAAGAAAAATAAGTGCTTGCTAAGCACTTATTTTTTTAACTCTACCTTTTTTATCTTAACTATACTATAATAATGGTATGTTTAAGAAAAGAATTGGGGTGATAAATTGAGAATTATAGAAATACTATCCCCTCTATGGGAGACGATAAAAGGTATACTGCCACTTACCATGATAATGGTGATTTTTCAAGTATTCATATTAAAAAGGCCAATAGAAAATGTGGGACGTTTTACTATTGGAATAGTTCTTGCTATTTTAGGACTTCATTTCTTCTTAAAGGGAACTACTATGAGTCTTATTCCTCTTGGAGATTCAGTAGGTAGAAACTTATATCGATTAGATAACAAAATATTTATAGTCCTTATAGGTTTTGTAATTGGATATTTTGGAACACTGGTAGAACCTGCTCTTAGAACATTGGCACTTGAAGTAGAAGAGGTTTCAGCCGGAGCCATAAGTCAGAAAGTTCTAATACATGGTGTTGCAGCTGGATTTGGTCTTGGTATGGGTATAGGATTATTTAAAATCATAAACAATATATCTTATATAAAGATAATTGTTCCACTACTTGCAATAGTTTTAATCCTAATATTTATAGCGCCGGAGATGTATGTATCTATTGCAATGGACTCAGCAAGTGCTACTACGGGGCCTGTAAACATTCCAATAAACATGGCTCTTGCAATAGGCATAGCAAGCGTTATAGAAGGAGTAGACCCCCTTCTTTCAGGATTTGGAGTAATAGGTCTTACATCTGTAGGGGCCATGGTATCAGTTCTTGTACTTGGAATATTGAGTAATATATAGGAGGATTTCATGTTAGACATTAAGTGTATAGTTGCAATAGTAGAAAGAGGTAAAGCAGAAAAAATTGTAAAGGCAGCCAAGGAAAGTGGTTCAAGTGGAGCTACAATTTTTTACGGAAGAGGTACTGGAGAGTCAGAAGTAAAGAAGTTTTTAAATGTTCATATAGAGGCTTCGAAAGAGATAATTCTCATACTGACTGAAAGAGAAAAGAAAAAAGATATTTTAGAAGCTATGGTAAAGGCAGGAGATATTAAGAAACCTGGTACTGGAATTATATTTACCCTACCTGTAAAAGATCTTATAGGACTTCACCATAGGGAAGAATTTGAAGATTAAAAAGAGATAGCTTTTTTATTTAGCTATCTCTTTTTTCCTGCCTATAATTTTTCATTACCTCAGTAAATATTTCAGCTGTACTAGGTGGAGTATATGTTATAGAATTGGCACCAGCTTCTATAGTCGCTAAGATTGACTCTTCACTAGGACCACCTGTAGCTATAATTGGGAACTCTCTTCCATATTTTGCTCTTATTTCTTTGACAAGTGGAATTGTATTCATTCCACCAGAAACATTTAGAATACTTGCACCCGCTGCAACTTTTCCTTCATAGTCATCGTATATGGACCCAACAGTT
>CAZRHX010000228.1:0-2860 GCA_964599855.1 uncultured Tissierella sp.
TTCTTTCAAATTTTTCAATTTAAAAATCAACTAATGAAATATAATATACCTCATTAATCAGAATTTTTGATTCATGAGGTATATTATTATCAAATCATTTTACTTTCACTTGATACTATATATTCTTCAAGCAAATATTCCTGTGCATAAAAGAGAAGATCAGACAGTATATCTAAATCATCATCAAAGCTTTGAGATTTCTCTAAGGCTAATGAAAGCTTTTTTGAATTTTCAGATGAATAAGTCAATGTGTCCAATGAAGCTACGTCAGATACAGCACAAGCAAAAGTTTTTCTTGCTTTTAATAGATCAGTTGATCTACCTAGACTCTCTTGAGCTAGAGAAAAAGGATGAATGGTTGGTAGTTCAATATTATTAATTGCTTTATCATTGATATGAGTTATTTTAGGGATTAACCTTTTGTCTAAGCCTTTATCATTGAACTGAAGTTGAACTTTAAGATTCTTAAGTCCTTTGATACGCTTTACTTCAAAATGTGCTTGTTTTGCACTTGTATTTTGCAATAAAATCGGCAAAGTTACTTTTTTTGATGGACCTACATACTCAATAACTAAATTTTTTTGTGCTAGATTATTAGGGTGCCAAATACTAGAACCTGATGGAACAACCCCATCTTGCTGGCAAGCGACATGCAGTAATAAACATGGATGCCAAGATGTTGTTGGTATTTGACTCTCTTTAAGGCGAACTTTAGTTACTCCTGATGCACCAGCTGAGAGTGAAAACACAGTTGGATAAGGAATATCTGGTGCTTTGATTAAGTTGGTATAGTCATTTGGGAAAACAAACTCTGTACCTGTATAATTAGTCATGTAAAAATTAGTACGTATAATTTCGGCTGTAACATTTCCGAAGTTTTTAACTTTACAATATATGAAATTATCCCTTAATTAAGTATTCTGTCACTAAGTGAGTACGCTATATTTATAAAGTGTATCCTCTAAATAGAAGTTGTCTACAATTTATTTTCTTATATATAAAAACATACCAAGAAAATTCTCCAAATCCCTTAGCAAATGTTTATATTATTTGTCTCTTTTATGCTAAGACTTATTTATGACTTGTTGTTAGTGTTTTTAGAATTTAGCTATTTTATTTAATTATATAATTTAAACAAAGAATAATGGGTAAATCTAAAAATAAAAAACTAAAAAGAAGGAATAGATATGCCAAAGCAAAGGAAAGAATATAAAAGCCTTGCTTCTGATATTATAAGACTAGTAGGAGGAAGAGAAAACATTGATAAAATTATTCATTGTGTAACCAGGCTTAGGTTTTATTTAAAATACAATACCATAGCTGATAAAGATAAACTTCAAGATTTAGACAGAGTTATAGAAGTTGTGGAATCAGGGGGCAATACCAAGTGATAGTCGGAGAAGCTGTGGGAGATATTTATAAGGAAGTTGATTCGCAGCTTAATCTTTCAGAGGCAGATGCAGATCAAGATACTCCTGAACCATCTCCTTCTAAAAATTTTTCTGTATCTGCTAAAGCAAAGCATGCAGTTAATAGTTTAATAGGAGTAATAACAGCTTCAATGATGCCTATTAATAAGTATATTTACAGCTTCGGAAATAATAAAAAGTATCTTAACTATACTGACAGTAACTACAAATCTTGTTTCGACAGAGGGAAGTATATATTTAATTATAAATGCTATGGCTGATTCAGTTTTCTTTTTTCTTCCTATTATGATTGGCTTTAATACTGCTAAAAGACTTGATTCAAATCCTATACTTACAGCTGTTATAGCAGGAGTCCTTGTTCATCCTAGTATTTTAGAAGCGGCAAATAGTGGGCGAAACATTTTAAGGATGGGGTCTCTTAACTTTCCTTTTGTATCATATACTTATTCCATATTTCCTATGATACTTGCTGCGGGAGGATTTCTTACTGGAATCCTTAAGATTAATATGTGGAATATCATTGGATCTCTAATAGGACTTTCTTCATTTATAGATCCTGTAAATGGTATTACATCTAACTTTTGGTATGCAGTTCTTGTTACACTAGTAACTATTTTCCTAGCTTTTATTTTGACCTATATTTGGGGTTATAATGATGATATGGAAATGCAAGAAGAGAGAAAGCCAGCAGAAAACCCTGCTAAAAGGTATATTCAATACAAAAACAAGAATAAAAGCTTTTTAAGTTTGTATTGGACGCCTTATAGCTATAACTCATGCAAGAGACTAGTTATGTGAGTGGGCAGATATATGTAGTTACTCTTGGGCAAACAATAAATTTACAATATGAGAATCTTTAAAATAAAAACTATATCAATAAAATAAAAAAATTTAAATTTTTTAAATAACTTAATATTAAAAGTTAAAATCATAGTATAATTTTAAAAATAATTTCAAAAAAGGATTTTAAAGTTTTATCCAAACTATAAAAGGTATAGGTAAATATAATTTAATAAATTGAAAGGGGAAAATTAAAATGAGAAAGATTAAAATATTGCTTAGTATATTTAGCTTATCGCTTATCTTATTGATGGGTTGTTCTACCGAAACTATGGATAAGCCTACAACTGAAGAATCCGAAAACATGCCTATGGACAATAAGGAGGAGATGGTACATGATGAGTCTGGAAAAATTCCACAAGGTCTCCAAAAAGCTGAAAATCCTACTTATAAAGTAGGAGACACTGTAGAAATCTTAACTGACCACATGGAAGGAATGAAAGGTGCACAAGCAACTATTGTAGGGGCCTTTGATACTATTGCATACGAAGTTTCCTATGATCCTAAAAATGGTGGTCCTAGGGAAGGAAATCATAAATGGGTGGTCCAAGAAGAAATAAAAGATGCAGGTAATGAAATGATAGAAAATG
>CAZRHX010000229.1:0-2593 GCA_964599855.1 uncultured Tissierella sp.
TTGAATCCTCTCACGTGTTCCTTCTATAATTCTATAATGAACTTGAACAGTGTCACCAACACTAAAATTAGGTATATCATCTCTTAATTGTTCATCTTCAATCATTTTTATTATATCCATTGTTTGAAACCTCCCCTCTTCCTTAGATGTTCTTACTTTTAAGCAGAGGACCATCCGTATTACACATCTTAGGTATTATAACATACGAAAAATTCCAATTCAACTATTATTATTTTCTTCTTTTTTTATAATTTTAAGCAAATCTTCATCTTCTTTAGTTAAATCCATTTTTTTAAATAAATCTGGCCTCTTTATAAATGTAGACCTTAAAGACTGATATCTCTTCCATTTTTCAATCTTACTATGATTGCCCGAAAGTAATACTTCGGGTACTTCTCTTCCTTCAAAGACTCTAGGTCTAGTATATTGAGGATGTTCTAACAGTCCATGATAATGAGATTCATCCATATAGGACTCTTCGCCTTTTAAAACATTTGGCAGTAGTCTTATAATTGAGTCTACTAAAACCATAGCAGGAATTTCTCCTCCTGTTAAAACATAATCTCCTATAGAGACCTCTTCATCTATATAGTTTTCAATTATTCTATTGTCAACACCTTCGTAATGTCCACATAACAATATTAAATGTTCTTCTTTTGAAAAATCATTTATCATATTTTGATTTAGTTTTTTCCCCTGCGGTGATAAATATATTACTTTAGATCTTTTTGTTTTTACGCTATCTATAGCATCATATATAGGTTGTGGAGTCATAACCATACCTGGTCCACCACCGAAAGGATAATCATCAACTTTTTTATGTTTATTGGTTGAAAAGTCTCTTATGTTAATAAAATCAATGTTCAAGATATTTTTATCTACTGCTCTTCCTATAATACTCCAGTTTGATAGATTAGAAAAAAACTCTGGAAATAAAGTGAGTATATCTATTTTCATTCTATCATTCCTTCAATAGGATCTATAATCACTTTTTTTTCTACGATATTTACTTCTTTAATAAATTCTTTAACGGCAGGAATCAAATACTCTTTATCTTTATCCTTTATTATATAGATATCATTGCTAGAATTTTGCAATACATCCTTTATATATCCTAGCGAATTACCATCTAAATCAAATACTTTACAATCAATCAATTCATATATAAAGTAATTATCTTTGGGTAATTTAACTTTATTGAGTTCATCAACAAAAATAAATTCATCTTTAAACTTTAAGACCTCATTGATATTGTTAAACCCTTTTAATTTTAGTAAAATCATTCCCTTATGATATTTGATATTTTCTATTTCAACAGATAATTTATCTTGACCTATATAAGCTTTCTTAAGAATAGAAAATCTTTCCATATCGGTTGTATAAGGATATATTTTTATATCTCCTTTTATACCATGAGTATTTACAATTTTTCCTACAACAATATATTCCATATCTACACCTACCATTATTTTGGATCAAAATAAAAACAATATCACTGTATAATTTCAACCACAACTCTTTTATTTTGTTTGATTGCTGAAGCTTTAACAACTGTTCTAATCGCTTTAGCAATTCTTCCTTGTTTTCCTATGATTTTACCCATATCTTCATCAGCTACTCTTAGTTCTATAATAACAGATTTGGATCCTTCTATTTCATTTACATCTACTTTTTCCGGATTATCTACTAGTGATTTTGCAATATATTCTACTAACTCACCCATAGTAGCTTGCACCTCCTAGAATTATTCTTCAGTGCTTTTTTCCTTTTCTTCTTGCTCATATACTCCACTCATTTTAAATATTTTATCCACACTGTCAGTTGGTTTTGCACCATTACACAACCAGTTTTGAGCTCTTTCATTATCTATTTTAACAGTTTTAGGCTCAGTTAATGGGTTATAATATCCAATCTCTTCTATAAATCTACCATCTCTTGGAGAACGAGAATCAGCTACAACTATTCTATAGAATGGGGATTTTTTAGCACCTATTCTTTTTAATCTTATCTTTACAGCCATCATTTTTCACCTCCTTTAAATTCTAATATCTATTAGAAAAAGGGTAAACCGAATTTTCCTTTTTTCTTCATTGTTTTTTCCATATCAGTAAATTTTTTCATCATCTTTTTAGTTTCTTTAAATTGTTTTAACAATTTATTTACTTCTGTAATAGATGTACCACTACCTGTAGCTATTCTTTTTCTTCTACTACTATCTATTATCTCTGGAGTTTGTCTTTCCTTTTTAGTCATAGATTTTATAATAGCTTGTATTCTTCCTATATCTTTTTCATTTACATCTAAGCCTTTTAAAGCCTTGGCATTCATACCAGGTATCATACCCAAAAACTGATCTAAAGGTCCTAAGTTCTTCATCTGTTCTAATTGATCTAAAAAATCTTCAAATGTAAATTGAGATGTTCTAATCTTTTTTTCAAGTTCCATAGCCTTATCTTGATCAATATTTGCTTGAGCTTTTTCTATAAAGCTTAAAACATCACCCATACCTAATATTCTTGAAGCCATTCTATCTGGATGGAATGGTTCTAATTCATCTAGTTTTTCTCCCATACCTACAAACTTTATTGGTTTA
>CAZRHX010000229.1:2603-2853 GCA_964599855.1 uncultured Tissierella sp.
TGAAAGTGCAGCTCCACCTCTAGCATCCCCATCTAATTTAGTTAATATAACACCTGTAATACTAAGCTTATCATCAAATGCTTTGGCTACATTTACTGCATCTTGACCAGTCATAGCATCTAATACTAAGAGGATTTCATGAGGATTTACTGCTTTATATATATTTTCTATTTCATCCATAAGTTCTTCATCTATATGAAGTCTACCAGCTGTATCTATAATAACTACATCATTTGCATGTTTTTTAGCA
>CAZRHX010000230.1:0-2848 GCA_964599855.1 uncultured Tissierella sp.
ATTTATAGAATCAGCTATTTCTTCTTCTCGTGAAAAATATCCTTTAAAATCGTCTATTTCTAGGCTTTCCATCTCATATTTTCCATCTTTTTCTAAACTGTCCATAGCATCTTTTATTATTAGATCGTCTTTATCATGTAAATGAAACAAAAATCTTTCTAAATTAGAAGAAACCAATATATCCATAGATGGAGATGAAGTCAATATGAGTTTTCTTCTTCTGTCATAAGTTCCAGTATTTATAAAGTCCGTTAAAACATTGTTTTCATTGGATGCACATATCAATTTACTTACTGGCAATCCCATTTCTTTTGCATAATAAGCTGCTAATATATTTCCAAAGTTTCCTGTTGGAACTACAAAGTTTATTTTTTCATCATCTTTAATAGTTTTTTCTTTTAAAAGATTTAAATAGCTATAAAAATAATATACTATCTGAGGTATAAGTCTTCCTATATTGATTGAATTGGCTGAAGAAAGTTTATAATCTTCTTCATCTAGGAGCTTTATAAATCTTTTATTATTCATTATTTTTTTAACACCATTTTGAGCATCATCAAAATCACCATTTATAGATATTACCCATGTGTTTTTGCCTTTTTGTGTAAGCATCTGTTTTTTTTGTATATTACTAACTCCATCTTCAGGAAAAAACACTATTATCTTTATCCCTTCAACATCTGCAAAGTTTTCCAAGGCAGCTTTTCCTGTATCTCCAGAAGTTGCAGTTAAGATAACTATTTCCTTTTTTTCGCCTGTACTTTTTATGGCTTCTTTCAATAAATAAGGAAGTATAGATAGAGCCATGTCTTTAAAAGCAAATGTTGCTCCATGAAACAATTCTAAATAATGTAAGTTTCCAGCTTCTACTAATGGAGCTATATCTTTTTTACTAAACTTTTCATCATATGCTTTGTCTATTGAACTTCTAAGCGCACTTTCTTCAAAGTCAGTAAAAAACTTCTTCATAATTTCATATGCTAACTCTCTATAATCCATATTCACCAAATCTTTTATATTCTCTATTCTTGGAATATTTTCTGGTACAAAGAGTCCTCCATCTTTTGATATACCATTTATAATTGCTTCACTTGCAAAAACACATTCTTCTTTATTTCTAGTACTAATAAATTTCATCTCTTCCACCTCTAATCAAGAATTCTAGCTATAAAGTATTCATCTTTTTCAATGCCTAAAGATAATAAAATATCCATTATCTTCTTTAGTTCTATCTCTGTAGTAAGTATAGCTATATTTTCTTTTGTAGATAAAACTTTTTCAGAGATGCCCTCAAGAGCTTTAAGAATATTTTCCTTTGATTCGGAAATCCTTAAATAATATTTATCTTTTATCTGAGAGTTATTGTTTTTAAGGTTTTTATTTCCTAGAGGATTGTTTCTTCTATTACAACCTAAGGCTACATCTAATACATCTCTTACAACTGCATCTCCCGTTGGAAGCTTACCAGCTCCAGCGCCATCAAACTTGAGTTCATCTACATTGTGACCTTTGAAAGTTACAGAATTATAAGCCATATTTACACTAGCAAAATATGAATCGTTTTTCACTATTGTAGGAAGAACCACTGCACTATATCCATCAGCTAATTCTTCTACTTCTCCTATCAGCTTTACTGTAGAGTCCATAAGTTTAATTTGTCTTACATCAAATGATGTAATCTTGTTTATTCCTTCAAGTATAATATCTTCTTCTCCAACTTTTCCTTGAAGAGCTAAAGTTGCTAGTATTCTAAGCTTTCTAAGAGTATCATCACCCTCAACATCTGCCGCAGGATTCATCTCTGCATATCCGAGTTCTTGAGCATTTGCCAGTACTTCTTTATAATCTAAACCTTCATTAAACATTCTAGTTAATATATAATTGCAAGTACCATTTAATATTCCTTTAACATCTGAAATCTCGTTTAAAATTACTTCTTCTTTAAGAGGCTTTAGTATTGGAATACCTCCACCTACACTAGCTTCATATAAAAATGAAACTCCTTTATCAGCCGCTAGACTAGATAATTCTTCAAAGTATTTTGATACCAATGCCTTGTTTGCAGTAACTACAGACTTTCCTTTGTTTAAAGATTGTTTTATATATTTATAACTTGTTTCTATATCACTAGTTACCTCAACCACTATGCTTATTTCATCATCATTTAAAATTTCTTCAAAATCAGATACTATAGTATTTGCTTTTAATAAAACATCTCTTTTTTTATTTATATCTTTTACCAGAATCTTTTTTATATTGACCTCTTTTCCTACTAAAAGAGTTATCTTTTCTTTACGCTCTTCTAATATTTCAAATACTCCAGTGCCCACGACGCCAAGTCCTAATAATCCTATATTTACCATTTATGTTACACCTCCTATTTATCATAATTTTATTTCATTTCGATAAGTTTTTCTGCTATCTGAACTGCATTAAGTGCTGCACCTTTTCTGACATTGTCAGCTACAACCCATAAGTTTATTCCACTATCAAGACTAAAGTCCCTTCTTATTCTTCCTACATAGACACCATCACTACCTGCTGCATCTATAGCCATTGGATAAACATTTTCTGCTAAATCGTCCTTTACAATTACTCCAGGTGCATTTTTGAGGATTTCAAATATTTCTTCTATCTCAAATTCTTTTTCAAATTCTAAGTTTATAGATAAACTATGAGCATATTTCACTGGTATCCTTACACATGTTGTTGTGATTCTCATGTTTTCATCTTCTAATATTTTCCTAGTTTCATCTACCATCTTTATTTCTTCTTTTGTATATCCATTTTCTAAAAAACTATCTACATGAGGTAGGGCATTAGCTTGGATTTGATGAGCGTAGCATTC
>CAZRHX010000231.1:0-2831 GCA_964599855.1 uncultured Tissierella sp.
ACTATGGATTTGTCTCTGGTGCAAATGAAGTTATAAAACAAAAATTAGAATTAAATAGAATAAATGTATTTCCTATAGCTGATGGAGATACAGGAAGTAATTTAGCATATACTATGAATGCTATTATAGAAAATGCCAACATAGAAGATTCTCCTAAGGAAACAATGGCCTCCATTGCTGATGCCGCACTTGTAGGTGCTAGAGGGAACTCTGGGATTATATTTGCTCAATTTGTAAATGGAATGTATATGGAATTAGAAGATAAAGAAAACATTGGGGTAGTTGATTTTGCAGCTTCTGTAAAAAAAGCAGGAGAATATGCCTATAAGGCAATAGCAAATCCAGTAGAAGGAACCATGATAACAGTTATAAATGATTGGGCAGATTCAATTTCTTCGCTAGGTGGGACCATAAAAGATTTTGGAGGACTTTTCACAGATTCTTTAACAGTGGCACTCAAGAGTTTAGCAGATACACCTGAAAAACTTAAAGTTTTAAAAGATGCAGGAGTGGTTGATTCAGGTGCAAAAGGATTTGTCCACTTTATAGAAGGCTTTTTAAATTTTATAAAAACAGGGGAGATAGAAAATTTAAAGAGTCTTATAAGCAAGGTAGACTTTGATGCATCTAATATTCATGTTCATGAAAACTTTGACTTAAACTATAGATATTGTAGTGAAGCACTTCTCCAAGGAAAAAACTTAAGTACTGAAAAGATAAAAGAGGGTATAGAGTATTTAGGGGATTCTCTAATCTTAGCGGGCAATAAAAATAAAGTTAGAATCCATATTCACACAAGTGAACCTGAGGAACTTTTCTTTAAACTTCGAGACTATGGAAAGATAACTTTTCAAAAAGTTGAAGATATGAAAAGACAATATGAATCTATCTATGACAGACAAAGTGAAATAGCACTTGTGACTGACTCTATAGCAGATCTTCCTAAAGAACTTATGGATAAGCACCAAATACACTTGCTTCCTTTAAACATCCTTATAGAAGATACAAACTATCTAGATAAAGTTACCATATCTTCTAGTCACTTTTATGATCTCATGGATGAATTGGAAGATTACCCGTCTTCTTCTCAACCGACCGTAAAAGAAGCAGAAAAGATGCTGAAAGAATTGGCAGCTCATTATAAATATATAATAGTAGTAACTGTATCAAGCAAAATGAGTGGAACCTATGAAGTGCTTAAAAAAGCTAGTGAAAGTCTAAAAAAAGATGGAATAAATATAGAGGTAATAGATTCAAAGCTCAATTCTGGTGGAGAAGGACTGGTAGTATTAAAGGCAGCTGAAGAAATAGCCAAGGGAAAGAGTTTTGATCAAGTTGTAGAAAAGATAAAAGAGATAAGGGAAAAAACCCATATATTTGTAAGTGTGCCTACTCTTAAGTATATGCTTAAATCTGGACGCATAGGAAAAGCCCAGGCTATAGCGGCTAATATGATGAATTTAAAGCCAGTAGTATCTATAGATGAAAATGGGGATGGTATAATAATAGGAAAAGCATTTAGTGAAAAAGGCAATACAAAGAAAATCTCAGAACTAGTAAAAGATATAATGGAAAAAGGAACTATAGATAAGTATTCACTTGTCCATGCAAACAGAGATAAAAGGGTAAATGAATATAAAGAATACTATACAAAGTTGATAGGAAAAGAACCAGAATATATAATGCAGATTTCAACTATAGTTGCAATGAATGCTGGAATCGGAGCAGTAGCTATATCAGTGAGTACAGAATAAAATAGGGGGAAAAGATGATGCTAAATATATATATAGGGACAATAGTTTCACTATGGGTATTTTTTACAATTGCATTTTCCATAGCTCAAGTTAAAAAGAATAATGGGCTTCAGGATGTAGCTTGGGGATTAGGCTTTGTAGTAGTAGCACTTTATAGTTATTTTTTTTCAAATACAGAATCTCTGAATGGATTAGTTATAACTATTTTTGTAGTACTTTGGGGTGGAAGACTCGCATATCATTTATTTAAAAGAAACTGGAACAATCCAGAAGATAAAAGATATGTTGAGATGAGAGAGGGATGGAAAGCAAAGGGAGAAAATGTAAAAGTATCAGCTTATATAAAAGTCTTTATGTTTCAAATGTTACTTTTATTGATAATTGTTCAGCCAGTGATGCTTGCAAATACAAGACCTGGCAATGGATTAGATCTTATAAATTATCTAGGTATAGCAGTTTGGATATTAGGATATTTCTTTGAAGTTGTAGGCGATGCTCAACTTAAAAAGTTTAAATCTAATCCCAATAACAAAGGTAAGTTAATGACAGAAGGCCTTTGGGCTTATACAAGACATCCAAATTATTTTGGCGAAGCAACTATGTGGTGGGGTATATTTTTAGTGTCTATAGTTGAACCTATTTCATTCCTTGGTATAATAGGACCTATAGTCATAACATTCTTATTACTAAAGGTTTCTGGAGTACCAATGCTTGAAAAGAAATATGAAGGTAGAGAAGACTTTGAAGCTTATAAAAAGAGAACCAATAAATTTATACCTATGCCACCAAAGGAATAATTAAATATAAATAAATATAAAAAAAGAAAGGTGATTAGATTGAATATTACAGTACTTGAACCATTGGGAGTAGAAAAAGAAGAATTAGAAAACATAGCAAGAAAATTGACAGAAAAAGGTCATAAATTAGAAATATTTGAAGAAAAAACTAGCGACCTAGAAGAATTAAAAGAAAGAGTAAAAGATACAAATATACTAATTATAGCAAATTCTCCACTTAAAGATGAAGTTATAAATTCAGCAAAAAACTTAGAAATGATTTCAGTAGCTTTCACAGGAG
>CAZRHX010000232.1:0-2829 GCA_964599855.1 uncultured Tissierella sp.
TTTTTTTGTCTAAAGCTACATGGATTTTATCTATTTTACTTTTAATTTTACTTGGAATATTTGCAGGATTAATAGGTGTCTTATTCAATAAAACACTTCTATTTAGTCAAGATATATTTAAAAAAATCAATATTAAAAAAGAATATAAACCAATAATCGCAACCCTACTGGCTGGAATAGTAGGATATTTTTCATATGATTTATTGGGTGGAGGGCACCATTTGCTTGAAGAAATAGCAGTATCAACTTTTTCTATTGGCATACTTTTGTTTTTCATAGTAGGTAAACTTCTATTTACTACACTTTCATATGGAAGTAGTGCCCAAGGTGGTATATTTCTGCCTATACTTGTACTCGGAGGACTTGCAGGATCCATATATTTTACAGCAGCAGATTCAATTCTGGGAATATTAGAGATCTACTATTCTAACTTTATTATACTGGGGATGGCAGCCATAATGACAGCAGTAGTTAGATCACCTGTCATATCTATCCTTTTGGTTTCTGAAATGACTGGAACTTTTTCACATATACTAGGACTTTGTATAGTCTCTATAGTTGCATATTTAGTAGCAGAATCAGTCAATAATAAACCAATATACCATTCTCTTTATGAGAGATTTTTGGGAAAAGATGAAAAAGAAGAAGTAATAGTGACAGGAGAAAAAACTCTTATTAACTTTAGGATGCCTATAGTTGGAGATATAATTGGAAAAAGTTTAAAAGATATAGAATGGCCTTGTAAAATACTGATAGTCTCAATAGAAAGAGAAGGACATGAATTTATACCAACTGGAAATGATACAATAGAAGCTGGTGATGAGATATCTATACTTGTAGACTATGAGAAAATGGGAATTATAAAAGATTTCTTTACAGAATAAATTCAAATCTATAATATATAGGTAAAATTAAAATATTTATTTGGAAAGGCTGAGTTGAAATCTGTTGGAGATTTTTGTATAAGGGTATATGTATGTTAAACAAAATATTGAAAGGAGGATTTAAATGTATAAAGTTATTTTTCATTTAAATGAAGAAGAAAAAACAGAAGATGCATTAAGGAATATAAAAAATCTTTTAGAAGATATGAAAAATGAAAATGAGAGAATAGATATTGAACTTTTAGCTCATTCTAGTGGAGTAAATGCTTTTAAAAAGACAAATAAAGAAAACAAAGAAGAAATAAAAAACTTATTAGAAAAAGGTGTCGAAATAGCACTTTGTAAGAATAGCTTAATAACTTTAAATCTTAAAAAAGAAGATTTTATAGAAGAAGCAATCATAGTATCCTCAGGAGTGGGAGAACTCACCAAAAAGCAAAATGAAGGTTGGAGCTATATTAAACCTTAATAAAGATATAATAGGAGAATAAAGATGAGTATAGAATGGATTACTACAATTTATACTGCGATAGTTATATTTTTTGCATCAATAGTTCATGGAATAGCGGGATTTGGCTTAGCTCAGCTTTCTATGGGATTCTTACCACTGTTTAGAAGTGTTTCTTCTGCTGCAGCCATATTCAGTATGGTTGCAGTTGTCAGCAATTTTCAGGTGTGGCTGAGCTGTAGAGATGAATTTGATGTAAAAGATTTAATAAAGCCACTTATAGGATTGGCGGTAGGAATGCCCTTAGGAATATTTGTATTTAATCAGCTAAATGAAAATCAAATGAAGATATTTATAGGTCTGGTACTTTTGCTAGCAGTGGTTTTAATTATACTGAACAAGCAAACGACAATCATGGAAAATTGGCTCAAAGGTAAAAGTTATAAACCCAAACCTATAGTTCCTATAATAATAGGTTTTATAGCTGGGATACTTGGAGGTGCGGTAGCTATACCTGGACCACCTATGATTTTATATGGTGCTTTTATGACTTCAGCGGGAATCTGGAGCAATAAAAAAATGAAGTCTGTATTTACTTCTTTTTTTGGAATATTGATGCTCTATAGAGCTATAGCAATATTTATTCAAGGTGGGATTACTCAAGGTATTATTATAGAAGCCTTAATATCAATTCCAGCAATGTTGATAGGGGTCTTTATAGGAATAAAGATATTTGATAAAATTTCAAGCAAGGCATTTAGTTGGGTTATTCTAAGTATGTTAGTTATAAATGCAATTGTATTATTAGTATAAGAGTGAGAAACTTTATATGAGTTAAGTAAGGATAAAGAATAATGGAAGGATGATTATGTGAAAGAAGAACAAAAATTTGCCAAGAAGTTGATCCAATTTATAGATTCAAGTCCCAGTTCATTTCATGCGGCAAAAAATGTAGAGGATATCCTCATAAAAGAAGGATTTAAAAAAGTTAATCTCCAAGATAAATGGGATTTAGAAAAAGAAGGTAAATATTATATAGTTAAAAACAATTCAGCAGTGATAGCATTTAAAATAGGAAAAGGTAGAGTAGAAGAAGATGGATTCAAACTAATAGGAGCTCATACAGATTCACCAACTTTTAAAATCAAACCAAATCCTGAAATAACAGTAGAAAAGAAATATTTAAAATTAAACACTGAAGTTTATGGTGGACCAATATTAAATACTTGGTTTGACAGACCCTTATCTATGGCAGGTAGAGTGAGTTTGAAAACTGAAAATCCATTAAGACCTGAAGAAAGATTAATAGATATAGAGAAAGCTATAATGGTCATACCAAATTTGGCAATCCACATGAACAGGGAAGTAAACAATGGTATTAAGATAAATCCTCAAACTGATACTTTACCACTGCTATCAAATATAAACGATAAGTTTGAAAAAGATGGATTTCTAATAAAATTAATAGCTAAAAAACTAGATGTAAAAATAGAAGAT
>CAZRHX010000233.1:0-2739 GCA_964599855.1 uncultured Tissierella sp.
ATTGTGTTAACAAGAAAAGTCTGCGAAGTGATTCGCGGACTTTTCGCTTTATAGGCGCAATTAAGTCCATGATTTTGTGTCATCAAGTAAATCATCTTCATTTCCAACCTTGCGAACTCATATTTATTATGATTTTATTTTGTTCATATGTTGTCTTTTTTTGTTGTTATTAATATGACTCTTTAATTATAGTAGAGGAGTGTATATAAGTTATTTAAACTGAGATTATTACACTTTTAATATGTTTTTCTTGCACATAAATACAGCAATGGTATTTAAAATCGTACCGATTAGTAGTAAAACTAGAATTCTTGATAAAAAGATATGGTTAGTAATAGGTAGGTTTCTCCAAAGCACATCATAAAAAGCTTGAATACTCCAATAATTCACAGAAATAACTGCTGCTTTTTGCATAAAAATAGGCATGAAAAAAAGAGGAATCATGCTACCCCCAATTGCACTCATGGTTAAGATAATTAGAGTTGATAGTCCTTGCACTTGCTGTGTACTTTTTGCAAAAGATGCTAAAAGAACACCAAATGCAGAACATGCAAAGGATGTTGCAATGATAGTTATAAACAGCCCAAGAAAGTGATTGCCAATATTAAGTTTAAAGGCAATAATTGCAAATAAAAACATTATACTAAGTTGAATAATTGATATTATATTTGCTGAGATCATTTTTCCCCAAATTATATTTAAAGGATTAAGAGGACTATAAAGTAAACGTTTTAATGTGCCCTCTTGCTTCTCTAGTAATAACCCAGTACCAATGCCAACCACAGAGAATAATAGCATCATCACAGCAGTTCCTGCAACAGCTTGAATTAATCCTAGTTGATTATTGTCAGTTGCTTTGACTATTTTGGTCATTTTGATGTCAACATTCATTATATTAGTAGAAGAGTTTGATTTTGTTAAGTTTGTATCCGCAGATATTCCCAATGAAATAACATCAAACAGATTATTACTATGCTTTTTAATAGACTCCTTGGTTTCTAAATCGGATGCCCCAGACAATTTTATCAACTTATTGCTTATTGTTGATTTTGAATTACTTAAATTGAAAGGAAGCATAGCTACAGTAGGAATTAATGACTGTTGTAATAAGCTCACTTCTATTTCTTTTGCTTCATCATACCTCAATTCTAGCGGGAGCTCCATCCCAAGTGTAATAGAGTCTGAAAAACCTTTGTGGATAACTAGCACACAACTTCTCTTGCCATTTTTTATGGCTCTCTCAGCATTTTCTAATGATAAATACTCAATTTGTATATTATGTAAAGAATCAAACTGTTTCAGAGCATTGATAGATAGATGCGATTCATCTAAGTCGCTAATAATCAATGTTATTTTTCTTTCATCTGTTTTTTTTCCAACGCCTCCAAATGCAAATGCGAATAATGTTATTAGTGCAATAGGAATAGCAAAGGTTAATATCACCGATCGGTAATCTTTAAAGAAAAGTTTTAGGTCTTTTATTGCTAGTAGTATCATAATGCTAATCTCTTAATTGTTTGCCAGTTAGATTTAAAAAAATACTTTCAAGATTAGTCCTTAGAATTTCCAAGCTAATTATTTCTAAACCAACTTTATAACATTCTAAAACTAATTTAGGTAAGTCTGCTTTAATGTTTGATGTATAGAAGTAAATCGTGTTTTCATTTCTTATTATATCTTGGAATAAAGTAGTTAATTCTTTAGTAGTATTGTCGTCTATTTTAGTAAATGTAATAGATATTGCTTCTTTTTCGGAAGATATATTTTTCAAATCATCCAATGTTCCTTCAGCTATGATTTTACCATTATCAATAATTCCGATACGATCACATAGCTTTTCCGCTTCTTCCATATAGTGAGTTGTATAGACTATGGTCATACCTTCTTTACTTAGTTTCTTAACTGCCTCGAAAATCAAATTTCTACTTTGTGGATCAATGCCCACTGTAGGTTCATCCATGAATAGTATTTTAGGTTTATGCAATAAAGCAGATGCAATATTGATTCTGCGCTTCATTCCACCTGAATAGTTTTTCACAGGGTCATCTTTTCTATCTTCTAAGCCAAATAGCTTCAATACATTTTCCGCCCGATTAGATAACTCTTTATAGGGAATTTTATACAATTTGCCCCAAAACATTAAATTTTCTATTGCTGAAAAATCGTTATACAAAGCAATTTCCTGAGGGACAACACCAATAATCTTTTTAATATCTCTTGCATTTTTACTTACATCGTAATTACTTATTATTGCTTTACCCGAGTCTGCTTTTAAAATTGTACTTAATATTGATATAGCTGTAGTTTTGCCTGCTCCATTTGGTCCTAGTAAACCATAAATTTCGCCCTTTTTTATAGACAAATCTATTCCTTTGAGCGCATCTATATTGTCAAAGGATTTTTTTAATTCTATTACCTCTATCATGCTAATGTAGAATTAATTACTTGTGAGCTCCAAAATTATATAAAAAATATATATTTATAGACTATACCTTATAAAAATAACTATTCTGGTATTAAACTTTTAGAAAAAGTAGGATTATAGATATTAAGATTAGTATCTATGAATATATCATAGTAGATAGGATGTTATAGACGGTTATTGTCAACTCATAATTTGCAATAAATAAAAAAAGTAGTTGCCCTAATTAGGATAACTACTTTATGTATTGCCTCAAAAATCTTTACACCGTTGGTATCGGCTCTTCATCAATTGTGAAGTCAATAGGAAGTAGGCAT
>CAZRHX010000234.1:0-2683 GCA_964599855.1 uncultured Tissierella sp.
ACCTAATCTTTTTGACTCACTATCTCTACCGTTTCTTGAACTACCTACTCCCTTTTTAGAAGCAAATAATTGCAAATTCAATTTAATCATCTATCGCACCTCCTGTACTCTATTTTTACGTTTCCAGGATAATTCTCCTGGATCGATTCAATTCCTAATTTGAAAGTTTGTAAAAGCATTTGAGAGTTCTTAAAACTCTCTTTATCCTTTACCCTTTTTAACTCTACACTTAAGTATCCAGTACTATCATCTATTTTATAAAAAATTTCTTTTCTCTTTAATTGTAAAACTTCTACAAGTCCCATAAGTGTTGTCTGGGACAGTACGGAAATTGCAGCACATACTATATCTTCTCCTAAGGGAGCGAAGTTTGCATGTCCTTTTATATCATATTGCATGATGTTTCCCAAAGGATCACTAAATAACTTAATTTCAATCATAATTAACCAATCTTTTCAACTTTTAATTTAGTATATGGCTGACGATGACCTTGCTTTTTTCTATAGCTTTTTTTAGCTTTATACTTGAAAACTATAATTTTTTTAGCTTTTCCTTGTTCTAAAACACTTGCTTCTACTTTAGCATCTTCTACATACGGCTTACCAGCAACTAAATCACCATCTTTTGACATAAGAAGAACTTTATCAAAATTTATAGTATCTCCTTCTTTTGCCTCTAGTTTTTCTACAAAAAGAACATCTCCTTCTTGTACTCTATATTGCTTTCCACCTGTTTCTATAACAGCATACATTATGACGGCACCTCCTCTAACCAAGTCTCGCCAATGTTAGGTGAATTTCACTTAAACCCACACTGAGCGGCTTCATACCTTAACATTTTATCAAATCTAAATAAGAATGTCAACAAATTAATTTTTTATTCTTCCACGTCCTTCACAAGTAGGACATAGGGTCAAAAGCTCTGACTCCAATGTGGGTCTTTCTTTTTTTCTTGTAACTTCTACAAGTCCAAGTTTTGTTATATCTACTATATAGGGTTTATTTTTATCTTTAGAGAAAAATCTTTCTAAATCATCCATTAGACGCTCATTGTCTCCTATAGACTTCATATCTATAAAGTCTATTATTATTATTCCACCTATATTTCTAAGTCTTATCTGCTTTGCTATTTCCTCTGCTGCTTCTAAATTTATATTTATAATAGTAGTATCCAAACAAGAGGTGCCAGTATATTTACGGGTATTGACATCTATAGCTGTCAGGGCTTCCATACTATCTATAACAATTGAACCACCGCTTTTAAGTTTTACATTTCTTGAAAGTCCTATGGTCAATCCCTTTTGTATAATACTATTATACTTAAAATCTAAATCCTTATCTAAAACAAGCTTTTCTTTTATGTCCATACTAAAACTGTCTTCTAATCCTAAGAGATCTTCATATACTTCTTCATTGTTTACTCTAATCTCATGTTTTTTTTCATTAAAATTATCTCTTACTATCTTTTGAACTAAATTAGTCTCTTTGTGTATAAGCTTTGGAGTAGGAAGAAAATTTCTTTGTTCTTCTATTTTTTCATATGAATTCAGTAGATACTTATATTCTTCTAAAATTATATCTTCTTCCACACCCTTAGAAGCAGTCCTAAATATAACTCCTACATCATCTTTTTCAAAACTCTCTCCAATTTTTTTGAGTCTTTCTACTTCATCAAAGCTATTTATCTTTCTAGATATATTTATCCCTCTTTGAAAAGGCGTTATAACTATATAACGACCTGGTATAGAAAGATTTGTAGTTACCTTAGGCCCTTTATTGCCAAAAGACTCTTTTATAACTTGAACTATTACTTCATCTCCAGCCTTCAATAATTTTTCAATAGAATACTTTTGGTTGGAAAATCTTTGTTCTTTACTTAAAGCATCCGATATATAAAGATAGGCATTTTTACCTTCTCCTATATTTACAAAAGCTGCCTCCATTCCTCTTAACACATTTTCAACTCTGGCTCTATATATATTACTAAGTATTTTCTTCTTAGTCTTTTCCTCCACAAAATACTCTACTAATCTATCAGCTTCTACTATCGCTATATAGTTTTTTTCTTTATCAGACTCTATAAAAATATAATTCATACGACTCTCCTTTATATCTTTTGCGCCAGTCTCTTAAAACTTATACTGTCTATATCTATATTCAAATTATTATCTTTTATAAAAGCACCTATAAAGTCTCTTGGTCTTAATGTCCCAGTTTCTCCTGCTTTCAACATAGCTTCTAATATTATATCTTTATCCTTTATATCTTTTAAATTTATCTTTCCCATCAACTCTATGATGTTCTCTGTAACTAATACCTTTTGTCTTTTCTTTTTCCTATATCTTTCAATAAATATCTCTTCTCTATTTATCCAATCCTCTAATATAGTTTCAAGTTCTACTTTTTTTATTTTTTCTAGAGAAGAAAAAGATATTTCATAGACTGACCAATTTATTAAACCAGCTATAGGGGAATTATCTTCTATATATTCAGTTTCTATTATCTGTATATCTTTTGGTAATATATTGTTTGCATTTTCTTTGAATTCTTTTTTATCTATCTTTTCCAAAAGCTCTATATCCATCCACTCTTCTTCGCTTTCTATTCCAAGTGAAAGTGGGCTTGCTATTGAAATCTTGGGTTTAGGATTAAAACCTTGTGAATATTCAATGGGAGCTTTTATT
>CAZRHX010000235.1:0-2626 GCA_964599855.1 uncultured Tissierella sp.
GTCCTAAAAATATGAAACTACCTATAGGTCTGTTTTCATCTTTCATTCCGGATCTAGCTCTTATGACTGCATCTACTACAGCTTCAACTGCTTCTTCTTGGCCTATTACTCTTTCATGGAGTACATCATCTAAGCTTAAAAGTTTTTCTCTTTCTGATTCTACAAGTTTAGATAGAGGAATTCCTGTCCATTGTGATATTATCTGTGATATCTCTTCTTCAGTTACCTCTTCTTTTAACATCTTATCTTCTGATTTGTCACCTTTATTTGCCTCTTCTAATATTTGCTCTAGTTCTACAAGTTTTCCGTATTTTAGTTCAGAGAGTCTCTCCAGATCGTATTTTCTCTCCGCATCTTCTATTTCTCTTTTCACCTTATCTATTTGTTCCTTTATGGCTTTTACACCACCTATGCTTTTTTTCTCATCTTCCCACTGTGCTTTTAATCTATCTAGCTCTTCTTTAGAGTTTGAAAGTTCTTTTTCTAGCTTTTCAAGTCTTCTTTTAGAGGCTTCATCTGTTTCTTTCTTTAAAGCTGCTCTTTCTATTTCAAGCTGTAGAACTCTTCTACGGACTTCATCTACTTCTGCCGGCATAGAGTCTATCTCGGTCCTAAGCATAGCTGAAGCTTCATCCATAAGGTCTATAGCCTTATCTGGAAGAAATCTATCGCTTATATATCTATCTGAGAGTGTTGCTGCTGCTATAACTGCTCCATCTGAGATCCTTATACCATGATGAATTTCATATTTTTCTTTAAGTCCTCTGAGTATAGAGATAGTATCTTCTACGCTTGGTTCACTTACCAAGACTTTTTGAAACCTTCTTTCAAATGCTGCATCTTTTTCCATATACATTCTATATTCATCTAAAGTAGTAGCTCCTATAGTACGAAGCTCTCCCCTTGCAAGCATAGGTTTTAAAAGATTTGATGCATCCATAGAACCTTCTGATTTACCAGCACCTACTATATTGTGAATCTCGTCTATAAATAGAATTATCTTTCCGTCTGATTTCTTTATCTCATCTAATACAGCCTTTAATCTCTCTTCAAACTCACCCTTATATTTTGCGCCCGCTAGAAGTGCTCCTATATCCAAAGAAAATATAGTTTTATTTTTAAGTCCTTCTGGAACATCGCCCTTTACTATCCTCTGGGCTAAGCCTTCTACTATGGCAGTTTTACCAACACCTGGCTCACCAATTAAAACTGGGTTGTTTTTAGTTCTACGAGAAAGTATTCTTATGGCACTTCTTATTTCACTATCTCTTCCTATCACAGGGTCCATGGAGCCTTTTTTGGCTTCTTCTACCATATTAACTCCGAAACGAGTTAAGGCTTCATAGGTTGATTCTGGATTATCTGTTGTTATAGTTTGGCTTCCCCTTATACTTTTTAAATTCTCTAAGAATCTCTGCATATTTATATTGTATTTTTTAAAAATCTTTTCAGAGCGAGTACCCTTTTCTGTTAAGAGAGAAATATATATATGTTCAACCCCTATATATTCGTCTCCAAACTTTTCCATCTCTTCTTCTGATTCTTGAAGTAATTTTGAATAGGTTCTGCTAGGATAAATAGAGCCTCCCTGCTGCTTTGGAAGTTTTTCTATCTCTCTCAATATATCTGCCTTTATCATGCTGACATTTTCATTCATATAGGAAAGTACTCTTGGAATAAGCCCTTCCTTATCGTCCATCAAACTATAGTGAATATGGATTTCATCTACTTGAGGATTTCCATATTCACTAGCTAAGTTTTGAGAAGCTTGAATAGCTTCAATGCTTTTTTGTGTAAATTTGTTTAAATCCATATCTATCTTCCTCTCTTATTCTTCAGTATTTTGTAGTTTTTCATATAATTTTCTTTGAGCTTTTGAAAGAGTTTTAGGGTTAACTATATTTATCTTTAAATATAGATCTCCTCTCTTGCCTTTCATGTCTTTATAACCCTTTTTAGGTATTTTAATTCTTTTATCACTTTCTATTCCCTCGGGAATATTGACCTTTATCTTTCCATCCAATGTATTTACAACCTGTTTTGTTCCAAGAGCTGCATCCCATGGCAATACATCTACTTTGGATATAAGATCAAGTCCATCTAGTTCTAATCTATCCTCTTCTATAAAGTTTATCTTAAATAGTATATCTCCATCTATACCCCATTTTTCGCCTTTAACTTTTAACTTTTTACCAGGAACAATTCCAGCTGGCACTTTTACTTTTATATTTTTAACTTTCCCATTAAAACTTAAAGATATATCTCTTTCAAGCCCCTTGTAGCCTTCTTCAATACTTATATCTAATTCTGAATCATAACTTTGTCTTTGGGCTTGGGGGCGTCTTGACTTTCTTCCTCCACCAAATAAATCATTTATATTAAAGCCACTAGAAGATCTACTAGCTCCACCTCCAAAGATAGTATTGAAAAAGTCGCTAAATCCTTCATCTGAACTTGAATAAGTATAGGATCCACCGCTTCCTCCATAACCGTACTGGGAAGGATCAAAGTTTTGTCCACCTTGGAAACCTCCACTTGAACCAAATGTATCATATTGTTTTCTCTTTTCTTTATCTCCTAGAACTTCATAGGCCTCACTAATCTCTTGGAACTTCCCTTCAGCCTT
>CAZRHX010000236.1:0-2612 GCA_964599855.1 uncultured Tissierella sp.
CGACAAAGAAAAAGCTATAGGAGATATCTCCTATAGCTTTTTCTTTGTCGTCTATTTATGTCTTATATGTTTTTATTATTAGATTGACATACTTTTATATTTTAAACATAAAAAAGTATGGAATAAGATTATTCCATACTTCTTTATAAAATTTTTAAACCGTTTTTCTATATATAATAGCTCCTAGTTTAGAAAACTTTTCTTCTATACCATCATATCCTCTTTCAATATGATATATATCTTCTATTTCAGTTTTACCTTCAGCCACAAGCCCAGCTAAAACCAAAGCTGCTCCAGCTCTTAGATCTGTAGCCCTCACATGGGCTCCAGTAAGGCCTTCTACACCTTGTATTGTAGCGGATTTACCTTCTATTTCTATATTGGCACCCATACGATTGAGTTCATTTACATGCATAAACCTATTTTCAAATACAGTTTCTACAACTATACTTTTACCTTTAGCAAGTGTAAGCATTGCCATAAATTGAGATTGCATATCTGTTGGGAAACCAGGATATGGAAGAGTTTTTACATTTATAGGTTTTAATTCACCATTGCTTACTACCCTTATACTATCACTGTTTTCAATTACTTCTACTCCCGCTTCTCTTAGTTTTGCAATTACAGGCTTTATATGGCTTGCTATAACATTTTCTACTAAAACATCTCCACCAGTTATAGCTGCTGCAACTAAGAATGTTCCAGCTTCTATTCTATCAGGGATGATTCTATGAGTACATCCCCCTAAGCGATGGACACCTTTTATCTTTATAGTGCCAGTACCTGCACCTTTTATCTTTGCGCCCAGTTTATTTAAGAAGTTTTGAAGATCTATGATTTCTGGCTCCATAGCAGCATTTTCAAGAATAGTTTCTCCTTTTGCCATAGATGCTAACATCATAATATTTTCAGTGGCTCCCACTGACGGAAAGTCTAAATATATCTTTCCTCCCACAAGATCTTCTACTGATGAATCGATACTTCCATGTTCAGTACTTGTTTCTACTCCTAAAGCTTTAAAACCTTTTAGATGCAAGTCTATAGGTCTAGTTCCAATAGCACATCCTCCTGGAAGAGAAGTTTTACTTTTTCCAAGTCGGGCAATTAAAGGTCCCATTACAAGCATAGATGCTCTCATTTGATTCATTAACTCGTATTTGGTTATATGGTTATTTAAATTCTTAGAATTTATTTTTATGGTCCTTTTGTCTATAAATTCTACTTCTGAACCTAAAGATCTTAAGACTTCACATATTATACCTACATCTCTAAGATCTGGTACATCTTCTAATATTATATCTTCTGTTCCCAATAATGATGCTGCTATTATAGGAAGTGCAGAGTTTTTTGCTCCATTTATTCTCACATTACCTTTCAATGGAGGACTTTTCTCCACTACTATTATTTCCAAATTATCTCCCCCTATTTCAATATCCTGCTGTGATTGTAGGACTGCCTACCACAAGTATGTATAATCATCTTATCTATTATACACTATAGATAGATTAATGTTAATCTTTTTTTATTGTTTTCTAAAGATTTTTATTGTTTTCTCTTTTATCTTTGCTAATATTCTTATCACTTGTTTTCTTACAGAGCAAGATTTTAGATCCTCACCATAGCAACTTTCTTTAACTTTTTTCTATACTATACATTATATCATTGTTTTTTAAAAAATCATCCCTTATTATCTAGTATAGCTTAAAAGTAAAAGTACCCTGTCTCCAATTATCTTGAGGACAAAGTACTTTTATATCTTTTAAAGCTTATTTATATTTTGATGTTTCTAATCTATTAATTGATCTCATTAAAGCAGCTTCTGCTCGCATTAAGTCTACGTCCGACTTCTTGCTTAACATTTCTTCAGCTCTTTTTTTAGCAGCTTCTGCTCTATTTATATCTATTTCATCAGGCCATTCAGCTGCATCTGTAACTATAGTTATATTGTCATCTACTGCAGAAATATAGCCATCTGTTACTGATGCTATTCTTTCTTTACCATTTTGAAATATTCTTATCTTACTGATCTTTAAAGGCGTAACTATGGGTGCTCTTCCTTTTAAAATAGCTAAATCACCCTCTATTCCTCTGACTATGATACTATCTATATCGTCATTAAAAAAAGATCTATCAGGAGTAACTATCTCTAAATGAATTCCAGCCATATTAATCTGCCACCTTTTTAGCTTTTTCTAGAGCTTCTTCTATAGTACCTACCATAAGAAAAGCTGTCTCTGGTATATCATCATGCTTTCCTTCTAGTATCTCTTTAAATCCTCTTACTGTTTCAGCTATAGGTACATACTTACCAGGAAGAGATGTAAATGTTTCAGCAACAAAGAATGGTTGAGTTAAGAATCTTTGTATTTTTCTAGTTCTTGATACTATAAGCCTATCTTCTTCTGAAAGCTCATCTATACCAAGAATAGCTATTATGTCTTGTAGTTCTTTATATCTCTGTAAAAGTTCCTGAACATTTCTTGCAACATTATAGTGTTCTTCTCCTACTATATCAGGTGAAAGCAATCTAGATGAACTTTCAAGCGGGTCTACTGCTGGATAAAATCCTTGTTCTGCAATAGAACGGGAAAGTGTTGTTACTGCATCTAGAT
>CAZRHX010000237.1:0-2573 GCA_964599855.1 uncultured Tissierella sp.
ATTCAAGATTCAGACATAAAAGTATGCCTAAAATTATTGCTGAGATGAAACTTTTGAGTATCGCAATAAATATAAAGAAATTCAGTAATAAAATAAAGTCCAATAATCTAGGATTTAATAAATATAAACAAGTAATTTAGTAATAAAGTCATATTAAATCAGATAGAGCTTAGGAAAGTCTAAGTTCTATTTCCCATGCTTGAAACTATAGAAATATAAATACATTTAACTTTATTAAATCTAAAGAAGCCTAGTTATTCACTAAAGTATAAAAAAAGAGATGCCTCATAACTAATTTAATAGTTATGAAACATCCCCGATGTTTTTTAAATCTGGTATTTAATAATTTATTCTTGAAATGATCAATACCTATAACTCAAAATTTACATCAATGGAGCAAATAGTTTTAATATTTTCCCTGACATAGTCATGAAAATATTATATTGCTTAATAGTGTCTAAAGTAACTCTCTGAGATTTTTTTAAGGTATCTGTAAAGTCAGATTTAATCTCACTAATAGCTGAGACACCCTCCATATATAAACCACATTCAAAATGATGGTAAAGGCTTCTATAGTCAAGATTAATCGTTCCAACAACTGCTTTTGTATCATCACTTAAAAAAGCTTTAGCATGCATAAATCCTGGCGTATATTCATATATTTCAACCCCTGAATCTATCAACTCCCTATAGTGACTTCGAGATTGGGCGAAGACAAACTTCTTATCAGGTACATGAGGCATTATGATTTTCACATTAATCCCTCTTCTAGCTGCAAATTGTAAAGAGCTTACCATCTCGCCATCTAAAATCAGATAAGGCGTCATTATATAGACATAATTCTCTGCTCGATCTAACATATCCATATATATCATTTGTCCTACCTTATCATTATCTAATGGAGAATCACCAAAGGGCAGGGCATATCCTTTTTCTTTTTTATCTAATACTGGAGATTTATATAGGTCTGTCATATAGCTTCTGTTTTCTTCATTTATATTCCACATCTGTAAAAACATAATAGTAAAACTCTCTACTGCCTTCCCCTGGATCATTATAGCAGTATCTTTCCAATGACCATATACTTCTATCTTATTTATATACTCATCTGCAAGATTTATACCCCCAGTAAAAGCAACACGACCATCAATTACCATTATTTTTCTGTGATCTCTATAGTTATAATGAGTTGAAAGGAAAGGACGAATAGGTGCAAATACTTTGCATTGAATACCTAATTCTTTTAGTTTCTCTGAATAATTTCTAGGCAAGAGAGAAAATTCACATGTTCCATCATAGATAAATCTAACTTCTACGCCTTCCTTTACCTTATCAGATAAAATCTTTAAAATCTGCCCCCACATATATCCTTCATCAACTATAAAATACTCCATAAAAATAAACTTTTCTGCCTTTTTTAACCGTACTAATATCTCCTCAAAAGCATCTTCACCTAGTGGGAAATATTTTGTGGAAGAATCCTCGTATATTGGAAATCCTCCCGCTTTTTTAGTATATGTCGCTAGATTATAAAGTCCCTTATCTTCTTCTTTTAATCTCTCCATTAAAGCATCTTGGTCCACAAATTCACTTTGTGTTTCTTTTACTATTGACTTAAATCGTCTCTTGATAGTTCGGTGTCCAATATCTGCTCTTATAAATATATAAAGCAAACTTCCAAAACCAGGTACTAGCATAATCAATATTATCCAAGATAGTTTTACACTTGTATTATGATTTGAATTTATAACATATATGACCATGAATATAGAAAATATAAACAAAGTACTAAGAGCATATGTCATCAAGCTTTCTAGGAACCTAAAGATAGTAAAGAGTACTATCACTTGTATTAATAAAAGAAACATTATAATTCCGGTTCTTCCAAATAATACTCTCATTAAACCTCTTTTGCTTTTCTTTAAAAGTAAGATCTGATTGGATTTACTTTTATCCATAAGTTTGTTTGAACTCATATTTTTCATTCCTTTTTTATATTTTAGATCTTAAACTGAATTTATCTGTATACAATTATACTACATATAAGTGTCTTATATACACATTGATTTTGAAATCTGCCTATAATTTGCTTATATAAGTAAATATATAGTATAATTATTAGAATTAAAGATTTTATAAATACAAAAGCCTAAGGAGATTAAATAGATGGAATTTAAACAATTAGAATGTTTTATTGCCGTAGCTCGAAAGAAAAGTTTTTCTAAAGCAGCTGATATCTTGTTTTTGTCCCAACCAGCTATAACTAGCAATATTAAAAACTTAGAAAAAGAGTTTGGAATGATATTATTTGATAGAAATAAAAATATTACCTTAACTAAAGGCGGCTTAGAATTTTTCCCATATGCAGTGGAAATGCTTAGCCTCCGTGATAAATCAGAGCTAGCAATTAGTAAGCATAAAAACAATATTGAAGGAGTATTAGAGATATGTGCCAGTACCATACCAGCTCAGTATCTTCTACCTCATATCATTAAAGCTTTTAAGGAGATTTATCCAAAAGTTTTTTTCTATATTCATAATAAGGACTCTAAGGAGGTAGCAGAAGATATTCT
>CAZRHX010000238.1:0-2570 GCA_964599855.1 uncultured Tissierella sp.
AAGATAGATGGCAAATATAAAAAAGAAGATATAGAGGTAAACTTTGAACTTCAAGTAAAATGCTTAGTAAACGTTTTTTGGGGTGAAATAGATCATAGAGTTCTCTATAAAAACTTTAATTATATGCTTACAGAAGATTTTTTTAGAGATATTATGAATTCTATAAAAGACAATCTAGCAATGATTGATAGACAACTGATGGTTGTTTTTAATCATGTCAATGGCATGGATGCAAGTAATGTTACAAATAAGAAAGTTCAAATAAAGGCTCTTCTTTCTAAGATAATTCATGATATCTATGTAATAAAGGTAAAAGAAGAAATAGGTTTTGTGGTAGATTTTAAAAAAACGACAGATGTTATTGTTAATTATATTTTCATGAAAGGTGGACCAGAGGAATCGGCTCATTATAGCAATAATTTTCTTAGGATTTTAAATAGATTAAATGAAATAGGGAAAAAAGATATGACATTTAATGAATATATAGATTTTGAAAGAAAGATATTCTATAATGATAGATTTACTAGGAAAATGGGTTCTAAAATAGTAGAGATTATAAATAAAGACTTTAGATGGAATTTGTTTTTTAAAATAATATTTGAAATTGAAGATGGAATCAAGTCAGAAGATTTTGAGGGATTTTTAATTTATATAAGATGTTTATTTTATCAAGGAATAATGGAAAGTCTAGATGGAAAAGATATAAATAAAGATTACAAAGAAGAAATTGTGCAGTATACATTAAATAGTGTTGTAGATAATTTTTGTAAAAATGTATCAATAGATTTTATAAGTGAATCAAGAATAAATAGATTAAATGAAAAAATCAAAGAATTATTTATAGATATAAAAACTTATGAAGACTATGAAAAGCATAAGCTAGATATAAAAAACAAGATATACAATTATAATTGATAGTATTTAGCCTAGGCTAAATACTATATTTTTTTATAAGCCTAAATAAATAAAATATGAGGACAGATATTATATTCTAATATATTTGCAAAGATTTATAGATATATATATAATAAAATAACTGTTGAAGATAGAAATGAATAAATGGTTTTATATTAAAATATCAAATTTAGAAAGGAAGATTTTTTTGAACAAATTGGGACAATTTGGAATTATATTAGGAATATTATTTTTTGGTGGTTTTCTACAGAATAGATTTAATCTACCTATTCCATCTACTATAGTAGCTATGATTACTTTACTTATACTTATGATATTTAAAATAGTAAAATTAAAATGGGTTGAAGATATTGGTAACGCCTTAATAAGCAATCTTTCTGTATTATTTATTCCAGCAGGAGTTGCTATAGTAAGAGAGTTAAATATTTTCAAAGGTCAAATAATAGCTTTAGCTATTATCATTTTAGTGAGCACAATAGTTACTATAGTTGTAACTGGATATACTGTTCAAACATTAGAAATTAAAAAAGAAATCAAAAAAGAAAGTAAAGATAGAGGTGTAAGTGTATGATGGAGTATATCGATACACCTCTATTTGGAGTAGCCCTTACTATAATTGTATTTAATATTAGTGATTTTTTTTATAAAAGAGTTAAAAATCCATTGTTGAATCCAATAGCTATAAGTATAGTATTTATTATTTGGTTTTTAGATTATTTTAATATAGCCCTTGAAACTCATGAAAAGGGTGGAGAATTTATAAGTTTTTTTTTAGGACCGGCAACAGTTGCTCTTTCAATTCCTATATACAAAAAAATAGATCTTTTAAAGAGAAACTTTTTTCCCATTGTAATAGGAATATTTATGGGATCACTTGCGGGTATATTATCTATAACTATAATGAGTAGTTTTCTTGCAATTGAAGATGTATTGATGCTGTCTTTAGTTCCAAAATCTACTACATCTGCAGTAGCCATAGATATATCAAAACAAATAAAAGGTAATCCATCTATAACAATGGGCTTTGTTATAATAACAGGAACATTGGGTAATATAATAGGACCAAGCATATTGAGGATTTTCAAGATAAGAAGTAAAAATGCAAAAGGTATAGCTTTAGGAACTTCATCTCATGTGGCAGGAACAGCTAAGGCTATGGAAATGGGAAGCGTTGAAGGAGCCATGAGTTCTCTTGCAATTGGCATTGCAGGAATTGTTACAGTTTTTTTAGCTCCTTTAATTATAAATCTTATAATGTAAGAAAGGATTGATAAGATGAAAGAAATTTATTTAGCAGGCGGATGTTTTTGGGGTATAGAAGAATATATGTCAAGAATAGAGGGTGTAATAGATACAGAGGTTGGATATGCAAATGGAAGAATAGAAAATCCTAGTTATGAACAAGTATGTACTGGCACAACAGGACATACTGAAACAACATATCTAAGGTTTGATGAAAAGTTAATAAGCTTAGAAGAAATTTTAAATAAATTTTGGAAGATAATAGATCCAACTGTTTTAAACAGACAAGGTCCAGATAGAGGAAGTCAATATAGAACGGGAATTTATTATGTAGATGAAAAAGATAAATCAGTGATTTATAAAACATTAGAAGAACAAAAACAAAGATATAATGAGCCCATAGTCACTGAAGT
>CAZRHX010000239.1:0-2565 GCA_964599855.1 uncultured Tissierella sp.
AAAATTCTATAATAGTGTTTAGTAGAATAATATACGTTTTCTGATTTTTCATTGTTTACAAAATAATATGTTCCAAATGCGGCTGCAGCTCTTTTACCTATTTCTTTAGCACCAATTGCCCAACCGAAAACCCAACTTGTTACACCAGCAGCAAAAGCTGTTTTTGTTGCCTTTATAAAGCGCTTATTAGTTCTACGATCCCAAGTTTTAACATGATACCATTCAGTAGGATATTTGCTTTGTTTAGATACTGATGTTTTAGATAAAGTTTCTTGATTAAAATTAGAACTCAACTTATTATTTAACATTGATATTTCTTTTGTATCTAAGTTTTTTAATTGTATTATATTATCTTTAGTTATTAAATATTCTATATTTTCATTTTCTAACAAATCAACCACACTTTGATCAATTATATTTTCATTATTATAATCTTTACTTTGAGTCTCTAACTCATTATTATTTTGAGCAAATACTGTTGAAAAATTAGTCAATAAAATCATAAGCACTAAAATAATAGAGATAATATTATTATTTTTAAACATATCCATACCTTCTTAGTTTTAAGAAAACCTTTATTCAGTAATTTAATAAGTAGAAGCTAGTATTCTATTTTAAAGCACTATTGTTAAAATATTATAACATTTATTTTTCTTGAAGTATATAGATATTCAAATATACTTTTAAAGAGAACTTCTAAAAATTGGCTACTATAATTTTTAGATTAGTTTGACTTAATAGAACATATGACAAACTGAGGAAATCATCTGTAACCATTGTAATAAGACTGATATGACTTATTGTTAGAAAGTAATACTTTAATTTATAATATTAAGTTTGTCATAATGATTATATTAGCGTTGTTATGACAAACCCCTATAACAATGGAATGAATTGAAGTTAGTTGCACATATTTAATATTTTGTGCAGTTACTAAGAGCAGTTATAAAATCAAAGCTAGCAAAAAAGTGTTCCATAATAGCTAAAAATGGAGATAGCCCCTTTATGATTGCAGCAGCCCAAGCAGCAATAAATCATAAATAAACACACAAAAGGTAAGGCTGAAAAAGTCTTACCTTTTTATTATCATATTAACTCTTATAGTTTTTGTATAAATGTGATAAAATGGATAGCAGAAGTATAAAATTGGAGGAAAGATAATGGATTTTAAATTAGGAGATGTATTAGAAGGAAAGATTATAGACTTTACTTATGAAGGTAAAGGAGTAGTAAAGATTGATAACTTTATAGTGTTTTTGCTTGGAGGAGTTATAGGAGATAAAGTAAGCTTTAAGATAAACAAGATAAAGAAAAGTTTTGCAGAAGCTGAAGTTTTAGAAATACTAGAAGCCTCAGAAGATAGAGTAAAGAACAATCTAGACCTAGAAGAAGCTATAGGAGTTATACCACTTGTAAACTATGACTATAAAAAAGGTTTAGAATGGAAAACTGAAAAGGTAAAGAAAGATTTAGAAAAAATAGCTGGATTAAAAGATGCAAATGTAAAAGACATAATAGGAATGGAAACTCCATATAGATACAGAAACAATGTTCAGATTGCCGTTGGAGAGAAAAACTCAAAAACCCTAGTTGGTTTTTATGAAATAGGAACCAATGATATTGTAGATATGAAAGAAAGTATTCTTATAAGTAAAAAAGCCAATATAGCTTTAAGAGCTATAAGAGAATGGATAGATAAATACAATATTTTAGCCTATAATAAAAACAATAAAAAAGGAACTCTTAGAAATATAGGTATAAGAATAAATAAAGAAGATAAACTTATGATTATACTTGTAACAGGGAGTAGAAAGATTCCTCATATAGAAGAGCTTATAGATATTTTAAGAGAAAAAGATGTGGTCAGTCTATATCAAAATATAAACAGTCAAAAGTATTCTAGTACTTATGGTAAAGAATATAAATTATTATATGGGCACGAATCACTTATGGACAAAATAGGAAAATACAAATTAAAAGTATCACCAAATTCTTTTTTACAAGTAAATAGAAGCCAAGTAGAAATCTTGTACGACAAGGCTATGGAGTTTTTAAATCCTAGAAAAGAAGATGTAATAGCAGATCTGTACTCAGGTATAGGAACAATATCCATATATATAGCAGAAAAAGCTAAAAAAGTTATAGCTATAGAGTCAGTAAAGAAAGCAGTAGATGATGCGAAATATAACTCTCTTTTAAATGATATGCAAAACATAAGATTTTTAAAGGGTCAGGCGGAAATAGAATTTCCTAAACTAGCAGATGAGGGAGTAAATATAGATAAGGTAGTGATAGATCCACCTAGAAAAGGATGCGAAAAGGAAGTATTAGAAGCAATAGTAAAGATAGATCCAGAAAGAATAGTATATCTTTCTTGCAACTCAAGCACCATGGCAAGAGATATAAAATATCTTTTGGAAAATGGATACAAGGTAAAAGAAGTACAGCCAGTAGATATGTTCCCACACACAGCTCACATCGAGTGTGTAGTGTTGATAGAGAAAGAATAGGTTGGAATAGCAAGGTTGAGAGGGTTTTAAGTAAATATGTAGGTGTGTTTTATGT
>CAZRHX010000240.1:0-225 GCA_964599855.1 uncultured Tissierella sp.
TTTACATCAATGAGAGCTAGGGGAGCTAAAGCTACAGATATAGCTATACTTGTAGTAGCAGCTGATGATGGTGTAATGCCTCAAACTTTAGAGGCTATAAGTCATGCTAAAGCAGCTGGAGTGCCTATCATAGTAGCTATAAATAAAATAGATAAACCAACTGCTAATTTAGATAGAATAAAACAGGAATTAGTTGAAAATGATTTATTACCGGAAGACTGGGGT
>CAZRHX010000240.1:235-2554 GCA_964599855.1 uncultured Tissierella sp.
ACCATAACAGTACCAGTATCTGCTAAAAACAGAGAAGGAATTGATGAATTACTAGAAATGGTGCTTTTAGTAGCAGAAGTACAAGAATTAAAGGCTAATCCAAATAGAAAAGCTATAGGAGTTGTTGTAGAAGCTCAACTTGATAAAGGTAAAGGGCCACTTGCAACTATATTAGTTCAAAAAGGAACACTAAAAGTAGGAGATATGGTAGTATCAGGAACAGCTAGCGGAAGAATAAGGGCAATGCTAGATTACAAAGGTAAACAATTAAATGAAGTTACACCTTCTATGCCAGCTGTAATTCTTGGTTTATCAGAAGTTCCAAATGCTGGTGATTTAATATATGCAGTAAATAATGAAAAAACAGCACGATTTTATGCAAATGAGATGAAAAACCAATTAAGAGAAAGACAATTTAAGCTCGATGAAAGAGTTACTTTGGAAAACTTGTTTGATACCATAAAAGAAGGAGATGTAAAAGATTTAAATATAATTATAAAAGCAGATGTAAGAGGTTCTATGGAAGCTTTAAGTCAATCTTTACAGAAGTTAGATATAAAAGAAGAAGTTAAAGTAAATATGATACATGGTGGCATTGGTGGAATTACTGAAAGTGATATTATGTTAGCTGCGGCTTCAAACGCCATAGTAATAGGATTTAATGTAAGACCAAACTTGAATGCTTTAGAAGTATCTAAAAGAGAAAAAGTTGATATAAGAACATATAGAGTAATATATGAAGCTATAGAAGACATTCAAAAAGCTGTAAAAGGAATGTTGTCTCCTACTATAGTAGAAGAAGTATTAGGACGTGCAGAAGTTAGAGCTACATTTAGACTCCCTAACGGAAATAGTATAGCTGGTATTTATATTGTAAATGGTAAAATTACAAGAAATTCAAAAGTAAGACTTTTAAGAAATGATATAGTTATCTTTGAAGGATCAATTTCTTCATTGAAGAGATTTAAAGATGATGCAAGAGAAGTTGCTTCTGGGTATGAAGCTGGAATAGGACTTGACAATTACAATGATTTAAAAGAAGGAGATATGCTAGAAGCATATATATTAAAAGAAGTACAAAGATAGAGAGGTGCTTTATGAATAATAAAAGAATAAATAGAATTTCAGAAGAAATAAAAAAAGTTTTGTCTGAACTTTTATTGAATGGACTAAAAGATCCTAGAGTAACATCTATGACTACTGTAACGGAGGTTAAGGTAACTAGAGACTTAAGTTATGCCAATGTATATATATCAGTTTTAGGAAATAAAAAAGAAAAAGAAGAATCGTTAAGAGGCCTTAAAAATGCTAAAGGATTTCTTAGGAGTGAAATAGGTAAAAAAATTGACTTAAGACATGTTCCTGAACCGGTATTTCATTTAGATGAAACTTTAGAACATGCAAGTCATATTGAAAAACTAATAAAAAAGGTTAAAGAAGAAGATAATAACAGGGGAATAGAGAATGAATAGAAAATTGCTTTTGAATATTGAAAAAGCTACAGACTTAATTAAAAATAGCAAAAATATATTTATCGCATCTCATATAAATCCTGATGGAGACAATATAGGATCCAGTCTTGCTTTAGTTTTAGCTCTAAAGAAAAACAATAAAAATGTATATGTATTAAAAAGCGATATAGTTCCACGAAGTTTTGTTTTTTTACCAGGAATAGATTTAATAGAAGATTATAATCAAGAGATGGGAAAGATTGATTTGTTTATTGCTTTAGATTGTGGTGATGAGAATAGATTAGGAAAAAATAAGGTTTTATTTGAAAATGCTAAAAAAACAATAAATATAGATCACCATATAAGCAATACAAATTTTGGAAATGTAAATATTGTTGATTCTAAAGCATCTGCAACTGGAGAGATTATATATAGTTTCATTAAACACTTAAATATAGATATTGATAAAGAAATAGCTACCAATCTATATACTGCAATTAGTACAGATACAGGAAGTTTTAAATATGAAAATGTTACATCAGAAACACATAAGATAATAGCTAATCTATTAGATGCAGGAATAGATAAAAGTAGTATCAATATAAATCTATATGAAAATATGAGCTTTACTAGAATGAAATTATTTATCAAGTCTTTGACTACACTTGAAACTTTTAATGATGGCAAAATAGCCGTTGTAAAAATTACACAAGACATGCTAAAAAATACAGGAGCTAGTTTAGAAGATTCAGAAGGAATAATTTCGTTTATTAGAAAACTTGAAACCGTAGAAGCGGCTTGTATATTAAAAGAATTAGAACAAGAAAATATAAAAATAAGTCTTAGATCTAAGATATATTTAGATGCA
>CAZRHX010000241.1:0-486 GCA_964599855.1 uncultured Tissierella sp.
CTTCTTCTTCCTCTATATAAGTAAGACTCTTGTAAAGCTAATAGATTAGAATAGATTTTATAAAAAGATAAAAAGCACTCGATCGAGTGCTTTTTAAATGATCCGTTTATAGTTATTATTTATATATTTATTTCCTGTGCCCTATATTGATGATAATAATTTTAATTTCTTCATCCTTGATATCAGCTAGTATTCTATAATTACCAACTCTATATCTCCAATAATCTTTTAGATTTCCTTTTAAAGCCTTACCAGTCACTTTAGGATTATCTGCATTAGATAAGTTTTTTTCAATCCAGGATATAATTAACCTTTGTTGAGCTTTATCTATTTTAGATAAACTTTTTATAGCTTTTTTTTCATATACTATTTTATACTTCATCTTACAGATCTAACATTTCTTTTACTTGATCAAAACTATAGGTCTCAAGACTTCCATTTTTAAGCTCTTCTTCATATTCTTCTATGACCTTCATATCAATATCA
>CAZRHX010000241.1:496-1946 GCA_964599855.1 uncultured Tissierella sp.
GGAATATTATATAATTTGGCATATTCATTGAAAGCTTTTTGTTCATCTTCATTGAGCCTAACTGTAATTGTGCCCATAATATCACTCCTTTTTATCATTGTATCACAATATAGCACAAGTTTAAGGAGTTAAAAAATTAATTTTGATAACGTACTACATATTATTATGTTAAGAATAGTTATTTTCATCTCTTGTTTTATAGAGATAGATATGCTTATCCCCTAGTATTTCGAAATAATCTTTCAGCTATCTCTTATTAAGCTATTTATACCCTATTTATAGTTTATAAAGACAAAATTAAATACTAGTGTTTTTTATATAGCTACATCGATTGGTCTATTATTATTTGGAAAGTTTATCTTTATAATTCTGTTTTAGGGCTTGGCTTTATGACTGTAAATCTTTATAAGTTATTAACCTAGTCAAATTTATAAAATTTCAATTATCTCTTTTTTACTTGCTGCTTTAGCTGGTGCATAACTGAATATCAAGCCTACTACTGAAGAAACTCCAATCGAAGTGACAATAGTTAATAAATCTATTCCTGTTGAAAATGGTAAGAGAGCAGAAGCGATAGCTGAGAAAATCAGTCCAACTAAATAACCCAAGACACCACCGATGCTTGTCATTATTACCCCTTCTAAAACGAACTGTGCGCGGATACTCTTTTGAGATGCTCCTAAGGCCCTACGAATACCAATTTCCTTTGTTCTTTCTGAAACAGATATGTACATCATGTTCATAACACCAATACCAGCAATAAATAGCGAAATCCCTGCCACACTGGCAATGAATAAGGTAATCCCTCTGAATACCTGAGATATTCCATCATCTAAGACAGACATATCAAAATACATATAGGATCCCATTGTTCGCATAGAAGCTTTTTCTTCTAGGACCGCTATACTTTCATCCGCAACTTCAGAAGGAAGAAAACCATTTTCTACACTTATACTGATTTGATACTCTATATTTTCTTGTGTGTGATAGCGCTGGTAACTATTTAAGGGGATTTCTACTTTTTCATTCATAAAAGCTGCAAAAACTCCACTAGCATCCACGCCACTTTCATTAACACCAACTATGGTGTACAATTGTCCTCCAAGCCTAATCCCTTTACCGATTGCTTGCTCTGCCGAAGGATATTGATCCTCAATGAGTGTATAGGAAACAACTGCTACTCTATTTTCTTTTTCATTGTCTATAGAATCTATAGACCGTCCAGCTATAACCACACTTCCAAGCTCTTCTACCATAGTGACATCAAGGTAACTTTCTTCTCCATCAATTACCGTGTTCAAGATTGCAAACTCATTGTCCATCCCTATTCTTTCTACATCACTTACACCGGGTAAAAGACGAATCAACTGTAAATCATCATCTGAGAAAATCTGGTTATTGCTTTCATACATCCATTCTGGATTATTTGGTTGAAACTGAATATCTGCTG
>CAZRHX010000241.1:1956-2517 GCA_964599855.1 uncultured Tissierella sp.
CAATGATTCTAAAACATAATTTTCAAATCCTCTTCCTATGGACATGATTGTGCTAACTGCTGCAATCCCTATCACAATGCCAATCATGGTCAAAAAACTACGCTTCTTATTTTTTAATAGGGCATTCCATGCGCCTTTGAAAAAAACTATAGGATTCACTTATTCACCTCGCTTCTTCTGTCAATATGCCATCTTGTATATGCACAACACGATTGCAATAATCAATTGTTGAAGGATCGTGTGTAACTAAAATAATAGTTACACCCTCTTCTTCATTTAACTTTTTGAAAATATCCATAATATCTTGCGAGGTCTGTGAATCCAATGCGCCCGTTGGTTCATCTGCTAAGATAAAGTCGGGTTTATTAATAATTGCTCTTGCAATCGCCGCTCTTTGTTGCTGACCACCAGATAATTGTCTGGGATATTTTCCAGCCTTATCTCCTATGCCCAACTTTTCCAAAAGTTTAACTACTTCATTTTTACTTTGTTGGTAATTCCATCCATTATAAAGTAAGGGTAGCTCGAGATTCTCCTGGATAGTCAATGTTTCAATCAAAT
>CAZRHX010000242.1:0-2507 GCA_964599855.1 uncultured Tissierella sp.
TGTGTAGTTGACCAACATGCAGTTACAGTTCCTCAAGAGCCTAAGGACTTAAGAAAAAACACTCTTGATATTTTAGCTTTGCTTATGGCGTGTGGAATAGATTCTGAAAAATCAACTTTATTTATACAATCTCATGTTACCGAACATGCTGAACTTGCTTGGGTATTAAACACTATAACATATATGGGTCAACTAAATAGAATGACTCAATTTAAAGATAAGTCAAAGAAATCGGAAGAAAATTTAAATGCTGCTTTATTTACTTATCCAGTTCTTATGGCTGCAGATATACTTCTATATAAAGCAGATATGGTTCCAGTAGGAGATGACCAAAAGCAACATTTAGAACTTACTAGAGATTTAGCTGAAAGATTTAATAATAGATATAGCCCTACCTTTAAAGTTCCAGATCCTTTGATAGGTGAATTTGGAGCTAGAATTATGAGTCTTCAAGACCCTGACGTGAAGATGAGTAAATCTGATAGTGATGAAAATGCTTATATTTTAATTTTAGATGACCCAGCTACTATAAGAAGAAAAATCAAGAGAGCTGTTACAGATTCTGTTGGAGAAGTAAGTTATAATGATGACCAGCCGGGTATTAAAAATTTGTTGAATATATATTCAAGTTTTTCAGGTGATAGAATAGAAGATATAGTAGAAAAGTATAAGGGTAGAGGTTATGGAGATTTCAAAAAAGACCTAGAAAATATAGTAGTAGAGACACTAAGCCCTATACAAGAAAAGTTTAAAACAATTAGAAATGATAAATCTTATCTAGAAGAAATTTATAAAAATGGTGCAGAAAGAGCTTCTAATGGAGCTAGAAAAACGCTTAGAAAAGTTTATAAAAAAGTAGGATTTATTCCTAGATAAAACTTAATTAAAACTCTATATAATAATACAATTATTTAAAAGATTTTATTATATATAGATTTTCTAAGTAATATGTTATATTGCTTAGAAAATCTAATTTTTATGTGATATATTATTTTTTAAGATCATAAAAATATTTATCAATCTTTAAAGGGAGGTTTTGGATGAATATACCCAATTTGCTTACAATACTTAGAATCTTTTTAGTCCCAGTGTATCTTCTCGTGTTTTTTTCTAATTTAGAAAACAGGTTTTTATTAGCTGGAAGTATATTTATAATAGCTGGTATATCTGATATTTTAGATGGTAAAATCGCTAGAAAATATAATCTCATAACAAAGCTTGGTATAGTTTTGGATCCCATAGCTGATAAGATGATGATGTTTGCAGTGCTTATAAGTTATACTATAGAAGAGATAATTCCTTCTTGGATTATAATAGCCATAGGGTTAAAAGAGATAGTTATGATAATAGGTGGTAGCATACTGTATCGTTATAAAGGTAAACAAGTAATTCCATCAAACATATATGGAAAGATTGCTACAGTTTCTTTTTACGTAGCTACACTCAGTATAGTCTTTAATATTTCACAAAAACTTTCAGAAGGTCTCTTTATACTTACGGTAATTTTAAACATACTTGCCTTTATAGCTTATCTAAATATTTATATAAATAAAAGCAAGAATAGCGAAGAGATTAGTTGACAATGGGTTCTATTGTTTATATAATTAAATGGATAATTTTATAAAGACTTTGAAAAAGAAGAGTAAACATTTAATCTTTTTAGGAAGAAAATCCTTGACTGAAAGATTTTTAAAGCTCTAAATGTTGAAAGTAGCTTTTGAGTCTTTAGACTGAAAAAAAGTAAGTCTAAAGGTTTATAACCTTATAATAGTTGAGAGTCAGAAGAAATTCTGAAATTAAGGTGGTACCGCGAAAATTACCCTTCGTCCTTATTTATAACAATAAGAACGAGGGGTTTTTATATTTTATGAAATAGAACTTAATATTGAAGGAGGACATATATAAATGTTAGAAAACTTAGACAAGACTTATGATCCAAAGAGTTTTGAAGATAGATTATATAAGTATTGGAATGAAAATGGATATTTTAGAGCAGATGTAAACAAAGATAAAAAGCCTTTCACTATAATGATGCCCCCACCAAATGTAACAGGGAGTCTTCATATGGGACATGCTTTAAATAATACGATACAAGACATACTGACTCGATGGAAGAGAATGGACGGCTATGAAGCACTTTGGCTGCCTGGAACTGACCATGCCAGTATATCCACAGAATCAAAAGTTGTTGAAAAAATTGAATCAGAGGGTAAAACAAAAGATGGATTGGGTAGAGAAAAGTTTTTAGAAGAAGCTTGGGAGTGGACACATCTTTATGGTAATACTATAAAAAATCAGCTTAAAAAACTTGGAGTTTCTTGCGACTGGAGTAGAGATAGCTTTACTTTAGACGATAACTTAAGCAGAGCTGTAGAAGAGGTATTTATCCGTCTTTATAATAAAGACCTTATATATAGGGGTGACAGAATTATAAACTGGTGCCCATCTTGTGAAACAGCTATCTCAGATGCAGAAGTAGAACATGAAGACAGTAACTCTTTTATATG
>CAZRHX010000243.1:0-2476 GCA_964599855.1 uncultured Tissierella sp.
TAGTGCCGATCACTATCCTTATGGGCTGGAACATAGTCAAATAGAAGAACTAGAGGGAAAAGATGTAGACAGAAATTTCGAATTATATAAAAATACCTTTATAGTTTATTCTAAAGGTATGGAAGCTCAAGTAATAAGGAAAGCTTCTTCTAGTCTCGATATAATACCAACACTTTCTAATTTATTAGGGCTAGAGTATGATTCAAGACTTCTCATGGGTAGTGATATATTTTCAGATAGTGATCCTTTAGTTATATTTCTAAATAGAAGCTTTATAACAGATAAAGGCAGATACAATTCTAAAACAAAAGAATTTATAGCAAATGAAGGAATAAAAGTAGATGAAGAATATATTCAAAATATGAAAGATATAGTAGCGACTAAATTTTACTATTCAAGCAAAATATTGGATTTAGATTATTATAGAAAAATACTCGAATAAAAAGCACATCTTAGTTCAAACTAAGATGTGCTTTTTCAGGATTTATTTTTCGATTTTTTCTATATTTTTTAAATATGGTCTTAAAACCTCTGGCACTACTACACTTCCATCTTCTTCTTGGTAATTTTCTAAGATTGCTGCAAAAGTTCTACCAACTGCAAGGCCTGAACCATTTAGTGTATGAAGATACTCTACCTTAGAGTTTTTATCATTTCTAAATCTCAGATTAGCTCGTCTAGCTTGGAAGTCCTCAAAGTTACTACAACTTGATATTTCAACATATCTACCATAACTTGGCATCCAAACTTCTATATCATAAGTTTTAGCTGCAGAAAAACCTAAGTCTCCAGTGCTCAGAGATACAACCCTATATGGAATATCTAAAAGCTTTAATATAGTCTCTGCATTATCTGTAAGTTTTTCAAGTTCTTCATAAGAAGTTCCTGGCTTTACAAGTTTTACAAGTTCCACCTTATCAAATTGATGATTTCTTATAAGTCCTCTATTATCTCTTCCAGCTGCTCCAGCTTCTTGTCTAAAACAAGGAGTATATCCTGCATAATATACCGGTAGATTTTCTCCTTCTAGTATCTCGTCTCTGTGAAGATTTGTAAGTGGTACTTCAGCAGTAGGTACTAGAAAATAATCTTTCCCAGGAAGATGGAACATATCATGTTCAAACTTTGGAAGTTGTCCTGTTCCTGTCATACTCTCTCTATTTACCATAAAAGGAGTTAGCATTTCAGTATATCCGTGTTCAGAAGTATGAACATCCAACATAAAAGAGATCAAAGCTCTCTCAAGTCTTGCACCAAGACCTTTAAAAACTGTAAATCTAGCCCCTGTAATCTTTGAAGCTCTTTCAAAATCTAATATCTCTAAATCAGTACCAAGATCCCAATGAGCTTTTATTTCAAAATCAAAGTCTTTAGGCTGTCCGTATTTTCTAATCTCTATATTATCCTCATCACTTTCACCTATTACTACAGATTTATCTGGAGTGTTTGGAATTTCAAGTAATAGTTCTTTAAGTTTTTCATCTATTTCTTTTACTTTTACATCTATCTCTTTTGTATTTTCAGAAAGAGTTTTCATCTCCTTTAAAACTTCTGAGACATCTTTTCCTTCTTTTTTAAGTTTTGGTATCTGTTTAGATACGCTGTTTTGTCTGGCTTTCATTTCTTCTACTTCTATAAGTAGAGTTCTTCTGTTTTCATCCATGTCAATAACTTCATCTATTGGAAAAGATCCATGTCTTTTTTCCAAAGCTTCTTTTACTTCTTTTGCATTCATTCTTATTCTTTTGATATCCAACATTTATAAAACCTCCCATTTTTATCAAAAAACAAAAAATACTCCCTATCCCATAATAGGGACGAGAGTAAAGCCCGCGTTGCCACCCTAATTAACCTTTTTAAAGTTCACTCAAAAGATTATTAGCTCCAGGACGGATTCAAAAAACTTATTTACCAATTCTCACCAGACATTGGCTCTCTTAAAAATTTATTCTTTTACTATTTCCCTTCTCTGCTAAAGTATTCAATTATACTATAGTATAACTTAAATAAAATAAATTATCAAGAATTTTACGGTAAATAAATATTTTTTTCACAAAAAAGGATGTTTTTAATCTATTTTGTGATATAATATAAGTTATATTGATATTAATAATCGTTTAAGAAGGTGATAATATTTGAAGTGTAAGATATGTCCCATACAATGTGAGCTCCATATAAAAGAAGATAAAGAAAATAATTCTTATATAGTTACAGGAAACAAATGTCCTCAAGGGCAAAAGTATGCATTAAAAGAAATAAAAGAGCCATCCAGAGTAGTCTTTTCAAGAGTACTTTTAGAAGATGGTCCTATGAGCAGGCTACATGTAAAGACAGATGCTATAGTTCCAAATTACTTAAAAGATAAATTTATAGAAATAATAGAAAACACTAGAATAAAGGCCCCTATATCTAGGGGAGACATCATCATAGAAAACATACTAGATACTGGTATAAATGTTGTTTCAGCTAGAAGAGT
>CAZRHX010000244.1:0-2470 GCA_964599855.1 uncultured Tissierella sp.
CCCTTAGAAGATGAGGGCACGCTTGTTATTGCAGAAGAACAGATTGAGGGAAAGGGTAGACTTGGAAGAAATTGGATATCCCCTAAGGGCAAAGGAATTTGGATGAGTATAGTATTAAAACCAGATGTAGAGCCTTTTAAAGTAGGAGCTATAACACTTTTAGCTGCAGCTGCTCTATATAATGGATTAAAGAATATGGGTATAGACTCGGAGATAAAATGGCCAAATGATATACTTATAAAAGGTAAAAAAGTATCTGGTATACTCACAGAAATGAGCGCTGAACTAAATATGTTAAACTATATTGTGATGGGTATCGGAATAAATGTAAATTTAGAGGAAGATGACATACCAGAAGAATTAAAAGAAAAAGCTACATCTATCAAGATAGATCAGAAAAAAGCAATTGATAGGAAGGAGCTCTTGGCAAACATCTTAAATGAGTTTGAAAAACTATATGTCCCCTTTAGAGATAGTGGCAATACTTCCAAAGGGATAGAAATATGTAGAAAAAACTCTGCAACTATAGGTAAGGAAGTTAGAATAATAAGAGGAAATAAAGAAAAAAGAGGCAAAGCTTTAGATATAGACCATAAGGGTGAATTGATAGTAGAATTTGAAAATGGAGATATAGAAAATATATTTGCAGGAGAAGTTTTAGTGCGAGGAATCAATGGCTATATATAGAAGTTTTCAACTATAAGTTGAAATAAAATCCTTATGATAACAAGCATAACCACAAAATGTGGTAAGTATCTATTGACTTGCCACAATATGTTGTGATATACTTATAATTAATTAAATAAAGAAAAGTCAAGGGGAAACAGGTGAGAATCCTGTACAGAGCCGCTACGGTATTGAGTTTATCTCTAAGTCCGATTGCCTAACTTTATCTACATATTTGATCCTTTCTCGGGCCTAGAAAGAGTGTATATTAGAAATTAAACTACACTTTTGTGTAGATTTTTTTATATATATGGATAAAAGCGAGGTGGTTATAATGGATATGCTTAGTTTTGAAAAAGTTTCACTTCAGGATTACCCTGATAAGATTTCAACTATATGTTTTACAAGAGGTTGCCAACTCAGATGTCCCTATTGTCAAAATCCAAATCTAGTTTTGCCAGAAATATATAGCTTGGCAGCGGAAGATCTATACACTGAATTTATTGAGTATATAGATAAGAGAAAGAACTTGATCCAAGGAGTTGTTTTAAGTGGAGGTGAGCCACTTATGCAAAATGGTCTTATAGATTTGATCTATAAGATAAAAAAACTTGGGCTAGATGTAAAGCTAGACACTAATGGAATGCTGCCAGATAGACTAAAGCAACTTATAGATGAAAGATTACTTGACTACATAGCTTTAGACTATAAGGGATCTTCTCTTGGCTTAAAGAGAGCTATTGGATTAGAAACTCAATATACTGCTGATAAGGCATATGGTAGTTGGACTGAATCTTTAGAAATGGTCAAGGCTTCATCTATAGATTATGAACTAAGAACAACTGTTGTCAAGGAAATCCACTCTAGAGATCATCTTATGAAAATGGCAGAAGAACTAAAAACCATATTTAAAGATTCAGAAACACCTAAATGGTTTTTACAAAACTTTGAGAAGCACTCAGAGATTTTAAATGATTTTACAAAGAAAGAAATCGCTCTCTCTTCTTATTCTAAAGAAGAGATGATTGAAATAAAAAAGCTTATAGAAAAAATTGTACCAAAGATTAGTTTTAGAGATACATTTTAAATAATAAATGGGGGTTAGGAAATGAAATACACTGTTGTAAAGAGAGATGGTCAAACTTTACCATTCCAAATTGAAAAGATCAGCAATGCAATGAAAAAGGCATTTGATGCAGAAGGGGTTTTAATTGATGATTCTGTTTTAGAACTTTTATCACTTCGTGTTGTTGCAGAAATCAGTTCACATTTAAAAGAACCAATTATTTCAGTAGAAGATATTCAAGATGCCGTTGAGGTAGTACTAGTGCAATGTGGATATACAAATATAGCTAGAGCATATATTTTATATAGAAAACAACGTCAGAGAACTAGAGATGCAGTGAACACTCTTATTGACTATAGCAAAGTTGTGAATGACTATGTAAAAGTTGAAGATTGGCGTGTAAAAGAGAATTCTACTGTTACATATTCTGTAGGAGGACTTATTTTATCTAATAGTGGAGCTATAACAGCTAATTATTGGCTATCTGAAATATATGACGATGAAGTTGCTAAGGCTCATAGAGATGCAGAGATCCATATCCATGACCTGTCCATGCTCACAGGATATTGTGCCGGTTGGTCATTGAAACAACTCTTAATAGAAGGTCTAGGTGGTGTAGAGGGTAAGATATCCTCAGCTCCTGCTAAGCATCTAGCAACACTCTGCAATCAGATGGTAAACTTCCTCGGTATCATGCAAAATGAATGGGCTGGAGCTCAAGCATTTAGTTCTTTTGAC
>CAZRHX010000245.1:0-2467 GCA_964599855.1 uncultured Tissierella sp.
CTACTGTCTGTATATATAGATGGTCGTCTGCATTCTCTGGACCTGCTTGAAGCATATTATGATCAATATATGCAATAGATTTTTTTGTTTTTACCTTATATATATCCATAGCTTCAAGTTGAAGATATGCCATAGTTCCAGTCGAATCTTGAGTTAAGGTTTGATCTATTCTTAGACCTATTTCACTTTTACTTATCATCTCTCCACTAACAATATGATTTTTTATTATTTTTTCTGTTACTGTTAAGTTCATTACTCTACCTCCAATTATAAGTGAATTTTTATTCAATTCATTTCAGCTTTAAAATTATAGATATTTGCAACTTTAGATCAGATGGAATTAAATACCATCTGATCTAATTTTCTGTTTTGAATTATTAAATTTTTATATAATAATATCAATTTTTTTGTTGAATTTTCATAATTTTAGCATAATGTAACTAATTTGTCAAGGGAATAGCATTCTATACTAATAGTAATATCAGTCTACATAAACATTATAAAAACTAAATAATTGATATTAAAAAAGAGCCAATTAAGGCCCTTTATATAAAATATTTAGTTTTTATATAAAGCGTTTATTAAATTAATAGTATTAATTTAATAAATGCTTAATATTTTTTTTTATTATTTACTGTCTATAATATCCCCAATAGTAGGTTCATTATTCTCATCTATATCATTTTTCTCTTTTGCATCTTCTTCTATCTTATCTTCTTCTTTTTCAATTTCTTTTATACTAAGACTAATTCTTTTTTCTTCTAAATCTATATCTATAACTTTAACTTTAACAATATCTCCAATTTTCAAAACTTCAGAAGGACTCTCTATATGATCTTTAGATATTTGAGAAATATGAAGTAATCCATCTACACCTTCATTCAGTCTAACAAATGCTCCAAAAGGCAATATATTTACTACTTTACCTTCTACTATATCTCCTAAATCAACATTCTTTTCAAATTCATCCCAAGGTTTTGGAAGAGTTTGTTTTAATCCTAGTGATATTCTATTTCTTTCTTTATTTAAATCTAGAATTTTAACTTCTACATTATCTCCAGGGTTCAATATATTAGATGGGTGTTTTACTCTATTCCAAGATAAATCTGATATATGAATTAAACCATCTACCCCTCCTAAATCAACAAACGCACCAAAATCAGTAAGTCTTTGCACTACACCTTCTATATTGTCTCCTATTGTAAGTTTAGACCAAACTTCTTCACTTTTAGTTTTTAAATCTTCTTTTTCTATTGCTTTTCTACTTAATATAATTCTTCTTTTTCTTTTATCAAAATCAATAATTTTAGCCTCTACTTTTGTATCTTTATAGACTTCCATATCTTTAACAAAATTAACTGAGATTAAAGAAGCTGGCATAAAAGCTTCTATTCCCTCTACTGATACTATAAGACCACCTTTAACTACTCTTAAAACTTTACCTTCTACCGTATCTTCATTATTAAAATATTCTTCTAATATATCCATATTTTTAATATTTCCGACTCTTTTATAAGATAGTACAACATTACCATCTCCATCATCTGCTCTAAGAATATAGACATCTATTGAATCTCCTTCTTGAAAAAGGTCCTTAGGGTTTACATTTGGGTCATCAGACAGTTCATCCTTACTAATTATACCATCAGACTTATAGTTAATATTTACCATAACTTCATTAGAAGTTACAAATATAACTTCACCCTCTACTATCTCTCCCTTATGAATTCTTGTAAACGAATTTTCAATCGCTTCCATCATTTCATTATCATTAAAATTATCCATTATACAAACAGCCTCCTTAATTATCCAATCAGGTGTAGAAGCACCTGCTGTTATTCCTATTGTGTTAAATCTTGATACATCTTGTAAAGATAAATCATGAATTGTTTCTACATGAAATACATTTTTACAACTTTTTTTACTTATTTCTTTAAGTTTCAGAGTATTAGAACTTTCATATCCACCTAAAACTATCATAGCTTCAACTTCCTTTGAAAGTTTTATAGTGGAATTTTGTCTATTTGTAGTCGCTGAACATATTGTATTAAAAACTTCCACTACTTGTCCTTTCTTTTTAACCTCTTCACAAAGGTTTAAGAATTTTTCATATGTATTAGTAGTTTGGGATACTATACATATTTTATCCAATTCAGGCATTTCCTTTATATCCTCTACACTGTTTATTATAAAAGCTGAATTAGAACACCAACCATTTATACCTATTACTTCAGGATGGACTTTATTTCCTATTATAACTATATTATACCCTTTATTCATATACTCTTCTACCCTTTTATGAACTGATTTTACATAAGGGCAAGTTCCATCTATTATTTCAGCACCTAATTTGCGGAATTTTTCAATTTCAAGCTTAGTAACCCCATGAGATCTAATAACAACCCTAGGATTCTCAAGATTCTCCATACCATCATCGATTATTTTTAGTCCTTTATTTTCTAAATCA